>CAZYAH010000059.1:0-9995 GCA_964645595.1 uncultured Alicyclobacillaceae bacterium
GGCCGTGACCATGAACGGCGGCGTGGTGATTGCGGTGGAGGTCGACCGGGCGCGAATTGAGCGGCGGATTGCCACGCGCTACTGCGACGTCCTCGCGGAATCGCTGGAGGAAGCGCTCCGGTTGGCTGAGGACGCGCTTGCGAAGGGCACGGCGCTGTCCATCGGACTCGTGGGCAATGCGGCGACCGTCTACACCGAGTTCGTAAACCGCAACGTGACACCCGACTTCGTCACAGACCAGACATCGGCACACGATCCGCTGAACGGCTATATCCCGGAAGGCCTCAGCCTTGAAGAGGCAGCAGCGCTGCGCAAAGCGGATCCGAAAACCTACGAGGCGAGGTCGAGACAATCTATCGCCAAGCACGTGCGCGCGATGCTGGAGTTGCAGAAGCGGGGCGCCGTGGTGTTCGACTACGGAAACAATATCCGCCAGGTCGCGTTTGACGAAGGGGTCAAGGACGCGTTCGCATTTCCCGGGTTTGTTCCGGCATACATTCGACCGCTGTTCTGCGAAGGAAAGGGGCCGTTCCGGTGGGCGGCGCTGTCGGGTGATCCAAAGGATATTCAGCGGACCGACGAGCTCGTGCTGGAGCTGTTTCCCGAGAACGAGCGCCTGTGTCGCTGGATTCGGATGGCGCGCGATAAAGTCGCCTTCCAGGGACTTCCCGCCCGAATCTGCTGGCTTGGGTACGGAGAACGGCAAAAATTTGGCCTCGCCTTGAATGAACTGGTACGCAAGGGCGAGATCTCCGCTCCGATTGTCATTGGTCGAGACCACCTCGATACCGGATCCGTGGCAAGTCCGAACCGTGAGACCGAAGGGATGAAAGATGGCAGCGACGCGATTGCGGACTGGCCCATCCTGAACGCACTGGTGAACACGGCTGCGGGCGGCAGCTGGATCTCGGTTCACCACGGAGGCGGCGTCGGCATCGGCTATTCCATCCACGCCGGGATGGTCGTGGTGGCCGATGGAACAGAACGCGCTCGGCGCAAGCTGTCGCGCGTGCTGACGACCGACCCGGGCATGGGCATCATTCGTCACGCGGACGCCGGGTATGAACTGGCCATCGAGACGGCGCGCAAGCACGGAGTTCGGATTCCAATGTTTGAAGCGGAGTAAGTCGCCGGCGACATTGCTACCGACCGAAGGAGGGAACTGTATGCGAACATTTTTGTTGAACGACATCGGTCGGCTGTACACGATGCGGGGCGGGGACGAAGGTCCGCTGCGTGGAGAGGCCATGGGTCGGCCGGAAGTCATCGAACGCGCGGCGGTGTACGTCCACAACGGCCGCATTGCGGACATTGGACCGAGCGATGAGTTGACAAGCAAATATGCGGACACGCCCGTCGTGAGGGCGAACGGCCGCATGGTGACGCCGGGACTGGTGGATCCGCACACGCACCTCGTACACGCCGGGTCCAGAGAAAACGAACTCGCGCAGAAAGTGGCGGGTGTACGATACCTCGACATCCTGGCGCAGGGAGGCGGAATCCTGAGCACCGTGCGCAGTACGCGGGCGGCCTCGGAAGAGGAATTGGTCGCCCAGGCGATGGTGAGCCTCCGGCGCATGGCGGAGTTCGGCGTGACCACTGTGGAGGTGAAAAGTGGATATGGCCTCGACTGGCCGAATGAGTACAAACAGCTGCGCGTCGTTCGAATTCTGAGCGAAAGACAGCCGGTTCGGCTCGTCTCGACGTTCCTCGGCGCCCACGCCATCCCGCCCGAATACCAGGGCGACAGCGACGCGTTCGTCGACGAGCTCATTGGTATGTTAGGCCAGATCCGAAGGGAAGACCTCGCAGAATTCTGCGACGTTTTCTGCGAACACGGTGTCTTTTCGATCGAGCAGTCGAGGCGGCTCCTCACGGCAGCCAAGGAGGCCGGCTTCCGCCTGAAAATCCACGCGGACGAAATTGAACCCATGGGCGGCGCTGGACTGGCAGCCGAACTTGGAGCGACGTCGGCGGACCACTTGCTGTCAGTGTCAGAAGCGGATCTCGGCCGACTGCGCGACGCGGACGTGATTCCGGTACTACTGCCTGGGACATCGTGGAATCTCGGCAAGCGCCCGGCTCCGGGGCGGTCCATGATTGACGACTGGGACTTGCCGGTGGCTCTCGCGACAGACTACAATCCCGGCAGTTGTCCGACCGAAAACCTCCAGCTGGTCATGGCGTTTGCAACGCATCTCATGAAGCTGACGCCGACGGAAGTGTTGGTCGCGGTGACGCGAAACGCGGCGCACGCCGTGGCGCGTGGAGGCGAAGCGGGTGTGATTGACATCGGACGTCCGGCGGACCTCGTGCTGTGGAGCGCGAATAACCCGGATTACGTCTGCTACCACTTTGGCGTAAATCACGTGGACAAGGTCTGGATTGACGGCGAAATGGTCGTCGACCGGGGAGTCGCGCTCTGGCGCGCATAGCACGTGCGGCTCGGGGACAGGGTATAACGTGAGACGATGAACCGTCAAATCCCTGTCCGCGAGGTGAATGGTCGTGGCGATACGTCGCTGGAAAAGGCGCGCACTCTGTGCGATGATCTTGGCGTTGGCCGTCGGTCGGCCAGGCGTTGCCGCAGGGGCGGAACGTCAGGCTGACTTGGTGCCAATCTACAAAGAGGTGGCCAAGGAGCACGATTTGTCGTGGACCTTGTTGGCGGTTATCGACAGGTACGCAGAACTGACAAAATCCAAAGCAGCCAAGGCAGAGCACCCTTATTACGGGTTCGCCTTCACCGACTCGGAGTGGTCGGGAATCGGCAATCCGAATGTCTGCGACATCAACCCGTACACCATCCGCCTGTTTAACGGACTGGGAATGGATGCAAACCGGGACGGACTGGCGCTCCCTTGGGATCATCGGGATCGGATTCCGGCCCTCGCTGAGTGGCTGGATGAGTTGGCCGGAGACGACGACGTGGAGGACGCCGTGTGGTACCTCTTTCAGGATCCCGCAGCTATGGACCGAATTTTCGCATTTCAAAAGATCTTTGACAAATATGGACTGGATCCGAAAGGCCATTGTTTCCCGGTCGCTAAAGGGTACAATTACACCGTAAAGCACACATTTGGCGCGAGGCGAAGTTTCGGTGGGCGCCGCATCCACGAAGGGGTGGATATTTTCGCAAGTTACGGCACACCTGTATTGGCCTGCAGCTACGGCTACGTGGAGTTGCTGGGCTGGAATCGCTTCGGCGGGTGGCGGATTGGAATTCGCGACGTCAACAATGTGTACTACTACTACGCACACCTGTCGAGTTTCGCGAAGCCCTTGCGCCAAGGGGACATTGTTGAACCAGGGCAAGTCATTGGCTACGTGGGCAGCAGTGGCTACGGCCCGCCGGGGACAAGTGGCAAATTTCCGCCGCACTTGCACTTTGGGATGTACAAGGACAACGGGCGCCAGGAATGGGCCTACAGTCCTTCTGCACAATTGCTGCAATGGGAGCGGCTACCGCAGAAGATCAAGTATCCCCCGAAGCAGCCAGAGGAGGGGTTGCGTTGACCTTTCACGAGTGGTACAAGACGGCCATCCTGCCAAAATTGTACAATGAACAGGCTGAGTATGAGAAACAGTCGGTGGCATTCCAGGCCATCGAAAAGTTGTCTTTTGAAGATATTATTAACCTATACAAGAGTATGAGCTTGGGAGAATTGAGGCTGTCGCTGTTTGATCACGTGAAAAACTGCATCGCGGAACAGTGGGATCCGGACGGGGACCCGCCCGAGTTCCGCGACGAACCGTAAGCTTGGAGCGTCAAGGCTTGGTGCGCACAACTTCGCTTAACCTTGCCTTATAACGCTGGTAAAACGGTTCGAGTCAACGCGGACGCGCGCGCACGCCGTCCGGTACACCGAGTGACCGAAGGGAGTTTACTGCGATGGAAGGAAAACCGGCGCGCTTGTCCAGGACCGTGATGACGGATCTAGTGTTACCGCCAGACACGAATAACTATGGGACCATTTTTGGCGGGAATGTCATGGCCTATATCGACAAGATTGCGAGTATCGCCTGCATGAGACACGCCAGAAAGCCTGTCGTCACTGCTTCGAGCGACAGCTTGGACTTTCTCATGCCGGTCAAGGCCGGAGAAGCGATTCGGCTTGAAGCGTTTGTGACCTGGACACACAAGACGTCGATGGAAGTATACGTAAAAGTGGAGTCCGAGAACCTCCTCACCGGCGAAGTGAAACTCACTGCGACCGCCTATCTCACCTTTGTCGCGCTCGGCTCCGACGGACGACCGACGCCCGTTCCGCCGGTGATTCCGGAAACCGAGGAGGAAAAGTGGCACTATGAGACCGCGCCAGCTCGGTACGAAATGAGAAGGCAGCGAAAATTAGAGAGATTGAAGGGATAATGATGAGCGAATTATTTGTAGAGGTGCGCCGGGGTGGCATCGTCGAGAGTCGACACTTTGGAGACCTGGCGGTAGTCGACCGGCAGGGCAAGCTGTTGTGGTACGCGGGAGATCCCTATCGGGTCACCTTTGCGCGCTCGTCTGCCAAACCGTGGCAGACCGTGCCGCTCATTGAAAGCGGGGCCGCGGATGCCTTTCAGATGACGGCCGAGGAAATTGCCCTGGCCTGTGCGTCGCACAGCGGGGAAGAGCAGCACGTCGGGCGGGTGCTGGCGTTTCTCGAGCGGATCGGAGTTGCTCCGGAAAAGCTGCAGTGTGGCGCCCACGCACCGTACCATACGGCGAGTTACGAGGAACTGTTGCGCAGTGGCCGGGAGATTGCCGCGGTGCACAACAACTGTTCCGGGAAACATTCGGGAATGTTGGCGTTGGCCAAGCATCTGGGAGCCGATTTGGATACCTATCTGAACTTGGAGCATCCAGTGCAACAGCGGATCCTCGCTGCGGTGAGCGAGCTCTGCGAGATTCGCAAGCAGGACATTGCAATTGGAATCGACGGTTGCGGTGTACCAGTGTTTGGGATGCCAGTCATCAAGATGGCGCTCGCCTACGCAAAGTTGGCTGACCCGTCCGGATTGCCTGAAGCGCGCCAAGCTGCGCTCACTCGCATCCGTCAGGCGATGTTGTCTCATCCGAACCTGGTCGCTGGCACCGAGCGCTTTTGCACGGCGCTCATGGAAGCGGGCGGCGGTGTCGTAATCGGCAAGGCGGGCGCGGAAGGCATCTACTGCGTAGGGCTGCCGGAAGCTGGAGTTGGGCTCGCCCTCAAGATTGACGATGGAAACGCGCGGGCGGCATATCCTGCCGTAGTCGAGGCGCTTAGCCAAACTGGCCTAGTGAGCGAGCGCGTGGTAGAGTCGCTGCGTGCGTTCCACAAGCCAGAGTTGAAAAACCACAAAGGAACGGTTGTCGGTGAAATTGCGCCGGTACTTCGCCTGCACAAGGTGGTCTGAACAGCGGGTGTAGCCAGGGCTGTGATATAATCGGTTGCAGTTTTGAACTGGAGTGAAGCGATTTGAATGGACAAGCAGTGACCGTCGTGGCTCGCCCGCAAACAGGCCCGGTGGGATTGAATCATTCCAGACTGGCCCGCTGGTGTCTGTATGCGTTGATGTCGTTTCCGATTGTGGACTACGCCTTGCGGTTCGGTCCACTCCACATTCTCGGGGTGGTTTGGGACAAGGTTGTCTTTCTGATCTTGCTCGCTCTTGCCGCAAGCCGGTACATTGCGGGGTACCGCCCGCAGCGTTTGACCTGGACGCGATTTGCCATATGGTTCATACTGCTCGGGCTCGGCATCATGTTCGCGGGGTTCGCGAGCGCATTGGTTTCGGTGCAGGGATACCGCATTGACGTGTACTACATCGTGATCGCCTTGCTGGTACCGTTCGTTGTCGACCGCGAGGACGTTCCAAAGCTGTTGCACGTCGGCGCGATGGTCGCCATCCTGATTGCCGTGCACGGGATTTACCAGTACATCGTCAAGGTGCCGATTCCGCGTGGGTGGGTCGATGTGACCGAGTCGGTTCGCACGCGCGTGTACAGCGTCCTGCAGAGCCCGAACGAACTCGGGTCGTACATGGCTTTGATGACGCCCATTGTAGCGGGACTGGCGGTGTACGAAAAGGATAAGTGGCGGAAATGGCTGTACGCTGCGGGCGCGCCCCTGTGCGGCATCACCATGGTGTTCACATCCACTCGGGGCGCATGGGTTTCGCTCGCGATCGCGATTTTCATCATGAGTGTTTTGTTCGAGCGGCGCCTGCTTTTGGCGCTGATTGTGCTTGGAGTCGTCGGGTTTTTCCTGCCGCCGGTGCAGCACCGCATTGGCGAACTCCTCTCGCCTGTGTACTGGATGCAGGCGACAGCAAGTGGCCGCATCTTTCGCTGGATGACCGCCTATGACAAAATGGCTACCAATCCACTGTTCGGGATTGGCACAGGACGGTTTGGCGGAGCAGTCGCCTCTTTGTCCTATGGAGCCATTTACTCGGACAACTACTACGCCAAGACGTTGGCGGAGACTGGGTTGGTCGGGCTCACTCTGTTTGTCGCCATGCATCTGGCGCTGATCAGGGACATCCTGAAACGAGCCGTCGGCGCGACTGCAGGGCGCAGGCGATTCGTTTACCTGGGCGGCATGACCGGGCTTATCGCCGTGCTGATCCATAACGCGATGGAGAATGTGTTCGAATTTGCGCCGATGGAGGTCGCGTACTTCATGTACGCCACGTTGCTTCTCATCTGGACTCGGCAGCCCAATGAGCCGGACGCTGCTGATACAGTCGGCGTCGGCACCGGAGGTCAGAGATGAACAGGAAGCGCATTGTCACGTGGTTGTTGGTACTTGCCTGGGCTGTCTTCGCCAGCACGTGCAACGCGTGGATCTTGCGCCCGCTGGCAGCGGATTTTTCCATATACGGCGTGCTGGCCGTCGGCCTAATTGCGGTCCTGTGGCTCGCGTCGATTCCTGTTCGTCACCGCAGGAAGTGGATTGTATTTACCGTATTCAGCCTGCTGATCAGCGACGGACTCGGAGCCATCGTGGTTCAACCTCTCAGCCGGGCGCTGATCTTTGGGACCTTGATGGTCATAGGTTTAACCGTTGCAGGCTGGCTAATCTCGCGGTGGAAGTACCGGTATTTTCTTGGCGCCGCCGCTTTGTTGCTGACCTTGAACGTTGTGCTCCCGTTTGACGAATGGGCGTTTCTGACACATTTCCAAGTAGCGTATCGGGCTCAGCTGCCTATGGACACACTCGATTTGCCGGCGCTTCCTGTGCAGGTGATTGACACGCCGAATGGGCGCGCCGTCGTCACTCTGACCAACGTTCGAGTGGATACGAAACCGCTGGATGAAGTGGATACCGGTTCTGACGATTCGCCAAATGCGCTGGCAAATGTCTTGCGGAATTATTATCACCGTTACGCGTTTGTGCAACTGGTTGAGAAGGATGGCAAATTCGCGCTGCAAAGTTTGCCGCACGACCAGCTTGCCTACGTAAATCCGCTGGATTTTGCAAATGCGGTCTTTCCGTTCGTTCGCGCGTATTGGACAACCATAAACGGCGACGTTGTGCAGTATATGGCGCCGTCGCAGTCAGCGGGAGTACTGGCCAACCTGGCGCACCAAAACGGGTATTTGTCGACGGCCATCACTTCCATCGGGGCGGATACGGTCTACCAGGAAGAAGAGAACTGGCAGCGACTGCTCGCCGAACTGAACGTTCCGGAGTCAGCGGACACGTTCCGCATTGACCACGGAAAGTTGACTGGTCGTTACCAGGGCCGCACCTTGTCCATACCGGTCAGCGCTTATACCGTGGTCGGCGCTGGTTCTTTCACGGCTGCGGGCGCACACGAAGTCCTCGTGCAGGGAGACAATCGCTTGCAAGTTGTCTCCTTGGACAAGGGTACTGTCGTCGCCAATTACGAGGGAGATATCCAGCATCCCGTTCCCGGCGACATTGTGATTGGCCCGATAGACAACTCTGGGCGAGATGTCGTGTTCGTCAACTCAAGCCCTGCCGTGATTCTGCAAGCAGGCACGGGCGCCTGGACCAAGTTGTACGAGGCGCCGAATCCATCGCTTCGGTTTGAAGCGTCTGTGCGTTTTCCTGGCGACAAGGTGCCGGAGATCATTGCGAACGACCCGAGCTACGTGCGGAACGCACCCGTGCGGTATCTGACTTCGTATCGGTTTGAGCACGGGGATTTGCTGCGCAACTGGCGGGTATTTCAACAAAACGTCGTGAATGTACACCCGGTGCAGTTTCACCCAGGCGGCGCACAGTACCTGGTTGCTGCTTTGTACGGTACGGGAACGGTGTTTGTACTGAAACCTCACCACATTCCCGTCACTCCGGTGGCGGGGGCGTTGCTCGTCCTGTCGCTGCTCTGCGGCTGGTGGTTGCGCATGGGCGAGAGGAGGGGACGGCATGCTTAGGAAGACAGCCTTGCGGTGGAGTGCGGCGATGATGGCCGTGTTGACATGTCTCGCCGGATGTTCGCCGGCTGTGCAACCGTCGCCAAAGGATCAGCGCACGGCCCCTGGAACGCCCGTGTCCGCGGATGTCTGGGACACAATTCTGGCCGGAGCCCAAAACGGTATTGACGCCAACATGTACATGATTAAGAGCGATGTCACGATGGTACAAGGGCCTATCCACAGCAGTTTTTCAATCTACGGCGCCATCAACGCGCCGGACAAGGCTCAGTTGGGATTTACGGCGGGGAATACCTACATCCAGTATTATCAGCAAGGGAAATCCGCCTACTACAAGGACGACGGGCAGTGGACACAGATTACGGCCCTGCCGCAGATCAATCCCTATGATTCGTTCTACCATCTGATTCAGTCTGCCCGGGCGCGCCGAGTTCCCTTGCGGAAGCTGGATAAACAGTATGTCGTCGACGAGTATTGCGATGTATACCAAGCCCTGATTCCGTCGGACTTGGTCGGACTGGCGCTGAACTGGATTCCGGCTTATCTCGAGGCAAAGACTGGCGATGTCCTGTACACGTTCTACATTGGTCAAAAGGACGGGGTTCTCCGGAAAGTGGACATGGATTCGGTATCCGGCCTGCCCGCGGTCGGCTCCATGCAGTGTGATTCGTCAACCGTCATATTCGACATCAATCAGGACGTCGCGAAAGTCAAATTGCCGCAGGATCTGGTTGCTCAGCTCGAAAGTTTTGATAATTGAGAGGATCTGTGTTTGCCACTTGGCGACGAATCGTATATAATGATGTTACGTAAACTATCGCTGAGTTCCAATGGAAGCGGAGGACCCAATCGTTTGGGGTGAATCGCGTAATGCGTAGGGACCCTACGCCCGAACCCGTCAGCTAACTCCGTAAGCGTGTAGGGGAGAAAAGTGCATACAGTGTGATTAGCGTCTGTGAAACCACTGTAAGACATCCAGTTGGAACCCGCGATTGCATTATTGAATCGAGGGGGATGATGTCGTGAAGAAGCAGCCTGAACTTCCCGATTTTGTTCGGGATATGGAGATTGTACAGTCGTTAAATCGCACTTTGGCTTCCGTTCGCGACGCGATGAACGGACCGACAGCGAAAGAGTCGCCAGATGTCACAGAACAAGAATCGTCGTAACCCCCGCTTGTCGGGGGTTTTTTACTGCGCTCGAAGATATTGCGTGCCGCGCAACGTTGTCAAGTACACGTCATCTGTGATAAAATGTGCCGGTGTGTATTACGGTGGTCCTCTGCATGAATATGGCACGAACACCTGTGGGAAGGAGGCCGTTTCGATGGATTTGGTGCGATTGGTGACGGAGGAACAACTGCGCAAGGACATCCCGGACTTTCGCCCTGGTGACACGGTTCGCGTTCACGTGAAGGTTCGCGAAGGTCAGCGGGAGCGTATCCAGGTCTTCGAAGGCGTTGTCATCCGCCGTCGCGGAAGCGGCATTAGTGAAACCTACACTGTCCGGAAGATTTCCTACGGTGTGGGCGTAGAGCGTACGTTCCCGGTGCATTCACCGAAAGTCGAGAAGATTGAGGTTGTGCGCCGTGGTAAGGTTCGCCGGGCCAAGCTGTACT
>CAZYAH010000060.1:0-9981 GCA_964645595.1 uncultured Alicyclobacillaceae bacterium
GTTCCGTCCCTTCCGCTAGTGAACTGTACTCGCACTGTCTTGCAATACTGCAGCGACTTGTGGCTAGTCCGAACTATGCTTCGCTCCTCTGTGCACAGGGTACCTCTTTTTTCGAAACTTCTTGAATCGATTCTAGATTTCCTGTTCAACCTTAATACACGTACTGACGCCGACCGCTCATTTACGAACGATGTATATAAACGTTAAAAAATTGTTCGTAAAAAATACGAATGAAACCGTTTACACCTGGTTTTTTGGATTGTATATTCGGTTGTTCTTCACTATCATGGGTACGTGGACTGAAAAGTTTCCGATGGCCAATCGGAGTTCAAGGAGGATACTACAGCAATGATGAACAAAAAGTGGGCAGCCGCACTGGTTGCGACCGTGACAATGGGTTCGCTGGTTGCAGGTTGTGGCCCGGCTGCAAATAACAATACGGCAAGCAACAACACAACCGGCGCTTCTGCGAAGCCGTTGAAGGTCGGCCTCATTACGGACGTCGGCGGCTTGAATGATCACAGCTTCAACCACCTCGCCTACGTCGGCCTGCAAAAGGCAGAACAGGAACTCGGGGTGCAAGGCCAGGTCGTGCAGTCCAAGTCGGCTTCCGACTACGTGCCAAACCTGACCAAGTTCGCAAACGAAGGCTACGACCTCGTGATTGCGGTCGGCTTCCTGATGACCGACGCGGTCAAGCAGGTGGCTCCGCAGTATCCCAACACCAAGTTCCTGATTATTGACGTGCCCATGGACGGCATTCCGAACGCGGCGGGCGCTGTCTTCAAGACCGAACAGAGCGCATACCTGGCTGGCGCCATGGCGGGCTTGCTCGAACAAAAGAAAGGCCTGCCGAAGATGAACGACAAGAACGTCGTCGGTGTCGTCGGCGGCATGAAGATTCCGCCCGTCGAAGAGTACATCGCCGGCTTCCAGCAAGGCTTCAAGAAGACCGACCCGAACGGCACACTGCTCATCAAGTGGACAAACGACTTCACAGACCAGGCCCTCGGTAATCAGGTCGCCAAAGACGAAATCTCCAATGGCGCCGACATTGTCTATCAGTTGGCTGGCGGCGCCGGTGTCGGGGTCATTAAGGCCGCGAACGAGGCGGGCGTCTATTCGATTGGCGCCGACGCGGATCAGAAGTACCTCGCTCCGAATTCCATCCTGACCAGCACGCTGAAAGGCGTGGACGTCGCGACGTTCGACATCATCAAGGAAGTCAAGGACAAGACCTTCAAGGCTGGTACACACGCGTTCGATCTGGCGAGCAACGGCGTCGGCCTGACCGACTTCAACTCCGTGGTGCCGAAAGACGTTGCCGACCAGGTGAAACAACTCGAGCAGCAAATCAAGGACGGAAAGATCCAGGTCTCTCCGGAAATGCAGAAATAAGCTTGCGGATTGCGCCTTGCTCCGCAGCAATAATGGGCTCTGAGATTGCCCTGCACGGTGTCCGGCCACTCAGCGAATGGTACTGCTGGGTGGCCGACTTGTTTGCAGCGCGGACGACCACAGTTCTACCAACTCGTCCTCTGCTGCGGGCAATCCCGCTGTGTCCCGCTGTCCAGCCGCGGCCTTGAGGCTACGCAGCACCGCGCCCGCCGCGGCGCTGTATTGTGGACGCACAAGCCGAAAGCCAGGCAGCCGGTTCGCAATCTGCTCTTGCAACCCCGTCCCTTCGGTAAACAGGCCTCCCGACAGCACCACCATCGTCTCTCTCGATGCGCCACCAGCGAGACCCAGCCGCTCCGCCACAGATCTGATCAATCGCACGTGATGTTCCGCCGCCATCTGGACGATCCGCTCGGCCACCGCATCCCGGCGGGCTGCCGCCAGGACCCGCGGCGCAAAGGACGCAACCACGCCCACCGGATGCTGCGCACCGTACACTTTCGCGATGGCCTCCTGCGGGTCGGTAATGCCGAGGTACGCCTGCAGCTCATGCCACAGAACCGTTTCCTCGCCACGCCCCTCGGCCGACTGCAGCGCTGCCATGATGCCCTGGCGCCCAATGTCGAACCCGCTGCCCTCGTCGCCAATCAGGTATCCGTACCCGCCTGCGCGGGCGGTCCGCCCATCGGCCGTTTCTCCAAACGCTATCGATCCGGTGCCCGCAATCAAGACGATGCCGGGCGCCCCTTTCGTCCCTGCCGTGAGAGCGGCCGCCGCGTCATTGACAACTTGCACTGCGGCGTTTGGATACTGCTCCGTCCAAAAGCGGGTCATCCGCTCCACCTGCTCGGCCCGGTCCACCCCGGCCAACGCGACGCAGATGCCCGCCACACGCTGGCACACTCCGTCCTGGTGCACCACCGGATCGCAAGGGTCCGACTCGCGCATCTCCGCACGGTTGCCCGGTTCCGCCGCAGCCCGGTGGGGCTTCGTTCGGTTCAGATCGCGGAGGGCGTCGGTGACGAGGGCGGCCATTGTTTGCACCGCCGCATCCCAACCAACGCTGTTCGGATTGCTGGGGGCGCCGACGTCGCGGAGGGAAACCCGGTTTTGGATGTCCAGCACCACGACTTCCGTCTTTGTGCCGCCGCCGTCAACCCCGATGAATATTCCCACTCGGGTCACCCTCTTTGCGGCGATGTGGGCGGTGTCGCCTCGCCGAGAGCGTAGCGCAAAAAGCCGCCTGCCTCGCGCAGCAGGCCTTCCGCGGTCGCCCGGTCAATTCCCTTGCGGACCATGAGGATGGCGGTCTTCACCCGCCCCCCCGCCGCGTCGAGGGCCTTCGCCGCTTCGTCGTACGAGACGCCGGCCGCCAGCATGATGATGCGCCGGGACCTCTCCAGCAGTTTTTCATTGCTGCACTGCAGGTCCACCATGAGGTTGCGGTATACCTTCCCGAGGCGGATCATGGTGGCGGTGCTGAGCATGTTGAGCACCTGCTTCTGCGCCGTCCCGGCCTTGAGCCGGGTGGAGCCCATCAGCACCTCGGGCCCCGTGTCCACCTCAATCGCCACGGTGGCCAGTGAACTGATGACGGCGTTGGGATTGCAGCTGAGCGCAATCGTCGCCGCGCCAACCTGGTTTGCGTACTCGAGCGCTCCGATGACGTACGGCGTTCGACCGGATGCAGCAATTCCAACCACCACGTCCGCTCCAGTCAACCCAATCCCTTGCAGGTCTGCGGCGGCGGCCAGCGGCTGGTCCTCGGCCTCTTCAACCGACTCAAAGACGGCCTGGGTCCCGCCAGCAATCAGCGCGCGCACGAGGGTCGGCGGGGTGTTGAACGTCGGCGGACACTCAGACGCGTCGAGCACCCCAAGCCGCCCGCTGGTTCCCGCGCCGACGTAGATGAGCCGACCACCGCTCTGGAGCTGGCGCACAATGAGTTCCACCGCCTGTTCAATGGCGGGCAATACCTTCGCAACCGCCTCCGGGACGCTTTTCTCCGCTTCGTTCATCATCTGCAAAATCTCGCGCGTCGAACTGACGTCCAGGTTGTCATACACCGGATTCGGCTGCTCCGTTTGCAAATTGGCCAGAATCGATTCCACATTTCCCACGCCTTTACGTTGAATTCTTACCCTTTCACCGCGCCTGCCACGAGGCCCTCCATGAACTGGCGAGCAGCCACGAAGAAGAGGACGAGCATGGGCAGTGTCGACAGGGTGAGCCCGGCAAACAGCACCGTGTAGTTGGTTTCATACTCGCCGAACAGCGACAGCATCGAGAGCGGAATGGTCTTCAGCGAGTCCGACTTGATGAAGATGAGCGGATAGAAGAAATCATTCCAGATGGAGATAAAGTTCATGACCGCAACGGTTGCGAGCGCAGGCCGCATTAATGGCACCACGATGTTGAAAAGGAGGCGGCCGTCTGTGCAGCCGTCGATGCGTCCCGCCTCTTCCAGTTCTCGCGGCAACGTGCGGAAGAAGCCGACCAGCACAAACACCGAAAACGGCATCCCTGACGCAATGTAAGTGAGAATCAAGGACCACGGCGTATTAAGCAGCCCCAGGTTCTTGTAGATGATAAACATCGGCAAAATGCCGAGGCGCAGCGGGATCATGAGGCCCGCAAGGAACGCAAAGTAGAGAAAGTGCGTCCACCGAAACGGCATCCGCGCAATGTAGTACGCCGCCATGGAACTGATGACAAGTACCACTAGGACCGAGGTGACGCTGACAAAGATGCTGTTCCACAGGCAGTTGAGAAACGGCGTGTCGCTGAGCACCTTCCCGAACGAGTCGAACCCCCAGGAAGAAGGCAGCGCCAGGGGATGCGTGTAGATTTCCGCATTCGACTTGAACGCCGACGTGATCATCAGGAACACGGGGTAGATGGCGACAACAGCGAACACCAGCAGGGACAAATACTGCAGGAACCGGATGGTGCGATGCTTCACGCGGCTCGCTCCTTTCGCCGAAAACTAAAGCTCGACTCTGCGCCGATTGAGGATGACCAGTAACAGCGCAGAGACCGTCGCCAAAATTGCGAAGATGACGACCGCCAGCGCCGATCCCACGCCGACAGCCGACGCCGAACCATCCGACGAGAACGCCAGGCGGTAAAACAGGGTAGCCAAGGTGACCGTGCTGTAGTACGGCCCTCCGTCGGATCCCTCCATCGCAACCACCAGGTCAAACGCCTCAAACGAGTAGATAAACGTGAGCACTGTCATAATGGTGATGGACGGCATCAACAGCGGCAGTATCACCGTCTGGATGCGGCGAACGCCCGAGCAGCCGTCCAGTTCCGCCGCTTCCAGCAAGTCTCTCGGAATGGCTTGCAGCCCCGCCAGGTAAATGAGGATGCCAAATCCAATCATGAACCACGCTTGAACCAGAATGACGCACGTCAGAGCCGTATGCGTGTCGCCAAGCCACGTGCGTGCGAGCCCGCCAAGGCCAACGGCCTTCAGAAACGTGTTGAGTGCGCCCACATTCGGATTGAGGATGAGATTCCACAAGAGGCCCACCACAACCAGCGCAAGCAGGCGCGGGATGAAAAACAGCACCTTGAACAGGTTGTGCCCGCGCAGCCTCATGTAGATAAGGTAGGCAAAGTAGAACGAAAGGACGTTCTGAACCACCAGGGACAGGAGGAAGAAATAGACGTTGTGGGACAGTGCGCGCACAAACAGTCCGCGGACGTTTGGGTCCGTAAACAAGAGCGAAAAGTTGTGCAGCCCCACAAACTCGCCCCGCTGCATGCCGTGCCAGTCGAAGAGACTGTAGCCGAGCGCGGTAAACACCGGCACCAGCATGAACAGCACGTACATCAGAATCGCGGGCACGGGAAACAGATGAAGCCACACAGGCACTTTGTGATGCCGCCTCGTCACATCCATTACACATCCCTCGTTTCCGTGGCAAAGACGGAGTTCGCCGTCCCGCCGCAGCAGGGACGGCGAACCGCCTTCACCAACTGACCACGTTCCGTGCGGAATCTACTGCTTCGGCTTGAACCAGGAATCGGCCGATTCCTGCACTTTCTTTGCGACGTCTTGCGGGCTCTCCTGGTTCAGGTACATTCCCTGCAGTTCGTTCTCGAGCGTCTTCTTCGTCGTCGTCGGACTGCCGCCGGTCATGTAGATGACCATCATGTACGGCGACCCGTACTTGCTGTCCGCTTCCGCCATCTGTTTGACAATCGGATCGCTCGGCTCAACGCCCTTCACTGCCGCGACGCGGCCGAACGTGTCGCTGAAAAGTTGCCCAAACTCCTTCGTGGTCATGTACTCCAGGAACTTGAGAGCTGCGTCCACGTGCGGGCTCTTTGCGTTCACCCCGTAAGATCCGTCGACCCAGGTGGACACCACCGGGCTCCCTCCGCTCTGCGGCGGAACGGGGAAGAAGCCGAGCTGCAGGTTCGGGTTTTGCGTGCGAATGGGCTGCAGGTCAAAGCTGCCGCCGACGTACATGGCCGCCTTTTCGCTGAAGAACAGCGCCAAGCCGTCGTTGGCCGTCAGCCCCATGAAGTTGTCCGGGAAGTACTGCGCGAGGTCCTTCATGCGCTGAATCGACGCCACAAACTTCGGATCTGTGAACTTGGCCTTGCCGGCCAGGAAGTCGTCCACAAACTGCTTGCCGCCGTAGACGTCCGGACCGAGCGCGCCGTGCGTCAGGCTGAGAATCCAGCCATCCTTGCCGCCCAGGGCGAACGGCGTGATGCCTTTTGCCTTCAACTTCTGGCAAATCTTCATCAAGTCATCCCAGGTTTGCGGAACCGACAGGTTGTTTTCCTGGAAGATCTTCTTGTTGTAGTAAATTTGCACAGAGTTCACAGAGAGAGGCACTCCGTAAACTTTCCCGTCGGATCCCTTCGCGGCATCGACCAATCCTGGCGAAATGTTGGACAAGCCTTTCACCTTGTCATCCAACGGAACGAGGTACCCGGCGTCCGCCAGTTTCGCCGCTCCCAGGTACGGCCGCAACTGGATGATGTCCGCCGCATCGCCGCCTTTCAGTGCGGTGTCCAACGTCGTGTCGTACTCGGTCGCCTTTGTTGGCTTGAAGTCGATCACGATGTCCGGGTTCTTGCTCTCGAAATCCTGGATGATCTTCTTGTAGCCGTCCGCATCTTCCACGCGCCAGCTCGCCATGGTCAGGTGGATCTTGCCATCTCCGCCACCGTTCCCGGAGCTGCCGCAACCAGCGAGTACGCTCCCAAGGAGCAGCGGAGTCAACGCAAATACCGCGAGACGCTTTACCTTACTCACCACAGTTCCCCCTCTTTTTCCTTGATCACGAATTGACCTTCTTGACTTGCAGCGCCACCCGGGTGGCCTCCAACCGCTTCACAACCTCGTCGTACATCCGGCTCGCCACACAGGCGTAAAGGATGTCAATCAGCATCAGTTGCGCCAGCCGCGACGCCGTCGCTGCGCTGCGAATCCCGCTCTCGGATGCAGCTGCGCACAGGCGAATGTCTGCCAGTTGGCTCACCGGGTTGTCTCCGACGCGCGTAATGGAAATCGTCGTCGCACCGGCGTTTTTCGCGACCTGCAAAGCCTGCACAATCTCGATGGTCTGCCCTGAGTAGGAAACACCAACCGCCACATCTTCTGGCCCCAGATTGACGGCAGAGGTCACCTGCAAATGGCTGTCTCCGTAGGCTGTGGCGACCTTGCCTGCGCGCATAAACTTCTGCTGCGCGTCCTGGCAAATCAGGTGCGATGCACCGACTCCGTAAAAGTCAATCCGCCGGGCCTTGCCGAGCGCTTCCACCGCGGATTCCAAGGTCGCCGTGTCGAGGAGGCGCAACGTGTCCTCGAGGGACTTCAGGTTATGCCCCGCAACCGACTGCACAATCTCGTCCAGGGGCGCATTGGGGCGAATGTCTGTGTACTGTATTGGCGCGCTCTGGGTTGCCAAATCCGCCGCAATGCTCACCTTCAGTTCCTGGTAGCCTTTTAAGCCTGTCGATTTGCAAAGGCGAATGATGCTGGCCTCACTGCTGCCACTCCGGCGCGACAACTCCTGGATGGAGAGATGAATGACTTCCTGCGGGTGCTCGAGGATATATCGCGCAGCCGGCACCTCCGAAGGCTTGAAGTTTGCGCTCAACTCCCGCAACCGAACAAGGACTCCCTGCAATCCGCTCTCACCCCCCCTTCCACAGGTTCGCTCAATGTATGCCAGGTCATGATAGCGCTTACGTTATCCCTACAATAACCCGAAGTTTTATTTCAATCAATACGTAATTTTGTGAAATAATATATCAATCAGACTATGGTACGGTTGAAATGTGGAGACGAGTGATTGGAGGAATCGACGATGAGGCAACGCGAGAAGAAGCAGGCGTGGCAACAGACCATTGCGGCTGTGGAGGAAGCGGTTGAGCGGGCTATTGCAAGTCGCGTAACCCCTGGGGCAGTCGTCCTGGTGATGCAGCGGGGTCAGGTAGTCTTGCACAAGGCGTACGGGTTCGCCGTGCTCTACAAGGACGACCGTTTCCATGCGGTAGACGACCCAATCCCAATGCAACCCGACACCCTGTTTGACCTCGCGTCCATCACAAAGCTCTTTACAGCGACCGCAGCCATGCAGCTGTGGGACCAAGGAGCCTTCAATCTGGACGATTCTGTGGCGAAATTCCTGCCAGAATTCGCCCACGGTGAACGGGCCGAGTCTCCGAAGTCGCGCGTCACCATCCGGCAATTGATGAACCACACGTCTGGCTTCGAACCATTCATCCCACTCTATCAAATTTCCGGCACGCCCGAGTCGAGGACATCCGCTGCCCTGCGCCATCCCCTGCAATCTGCCCCTGGCACACAGTATGTGTACAGCGATTTAAACATGATCGCGCTCGGCGCCCTCGTCGAGCGTCTGAGCGGGCAACCGCTGGACGAGTACGTCCGAGAACACATCACCAAGCCGCTCGGCATGGACGATACGTTATTCAACCCACCTTCGTCGCTGCGCGAGCGCATTGCCGCGACCGAATACCAGCCCTGGACGGGCCGTAATCTGGTATGGGGCGAAGTGCATGACGAGAACGCCTGGGCGCTCGGCGGCGTTGCCGGGCATGCCGGCCTGTTTGGCACCGCAGGCGACCTCGCCCGGTTCGGGCAGATGATGCTAAACAAGGGCGTTTTGGAAGGCATGAGGATACTGTCGGAAGAGGCCGTGGAACAGATGACGCAAAACCAGCTGCCGGATGAGCTTGGCCTTGGGCGTGGACTGGGGTGGGAACTGAACCAGCCGCGGTACATGGGCTCCCATGAGTCCGGCTTGTCCACCCAAGTTGGAGACCCGACCAGTTTCGGGCACACCGGGTTCACCGGAACCTCCATCGTCCTCAACCCAGTCCACCAGGTGGTTTGCATCGTGCTCACCAATCGCGTCCACCCGACCCGGCATACGTCTGTGGACGAGTTGCGGCGGGCTGTGGCGGAAGCGGTAGGCCTCCGGTGCAGGCATTAGCTGAGCGTCGCGGATACAATCTACCGCATATGAATCCGTCATGCCGAATATAATTGGAGCGCATATACTTTTTTAGATAGATTTGCTAGAATTACGTGCAGTCTAGCAACTGCTGCGAATTGAAGGTGAGAGATGTCAATGAAGCGCTTGCGACTCCTGTTATCCTCGCTCGCTGCAACGCTAATGTTCACGGTCCCAATGTCCTACGCAGCCGACCTGAATGTCACTCCCAAGATTCCGCGCAATGATGCATTTGCAAAGTTCAGTCCGAAAGCGCAAAACTATGTGCCACATGAGTTGATTGTCAAGTTCCAGGATTCAGTGTCTGAAACGGAGATCCAGAAGATACTGCAAAGCGTTGACGCAAAAGTTGTCGGAACACTGGGGATTGGCAAATTCTACACCATTTCAATCCCGGAGAATCGCACTCTGACATCCGTACAAAGCGCCCTGTTGAAAGACAATCGGGTGCAGTACGTCGAACCGAACTACAAGGTGCACCAAGAGTACATACCTTCCGACCCGAAGTATAGCAATCAGTGGTATTTGCCCAAGATTGAGGCGCCGAAGGCGTGGGACCAAAGCAAGGGCGCGCCGTATGTTACTGTGGCCGTGGTGGACAATGGGGTACAGATCACTCACCCAGAGCTTAAATCCCACATTGTAAATCCGTACGATGTAGTCACAGGCAAGCACAATTACACTCCTGGAAACCACGCTACGCATGTCGCCGGCATCATTGCCGCGACAATGAACCATACAGGAATCAGCGGAATTGCCCCGAACGTCAAGATCATGCCCATAAAAGTTTTTAACGGGCAGTTCGCGAACACAGACGACGTCGCCCGGGGCATCGAGTACGCCGTGGACCACGGAGCCGACATTATTAACTTAAGCCTGGGCGGACCGGATTACAGTTACACCGTCGACTATGCTGTTGCCTATGCCGCATCCCGCGGGGTCCTCGTTATTGCCGCAGCGGGTAATGATGATACGTATGAGCCGTCTTACCCGGCGGCGCTGGACAACGTCCTTGGCGTCAGCGCAACGGACAGCAGCGACTCGATAACGGATTTCTCAAACTACGGATCGTACA
>CAZYAH010000061.1:0-3037 GCA_964645595.1 uncultured Alicyclobacillaceae bacterium
TTGGTGCGGTCGAGAGGACTTGAACCTCCACGAGCTTGCGCCCACAAGAACCTGAATCTTGCGCGTCTGCCAATTCCGCCACGACCGCATGTGGTTGGAAGCGACATTGCTTATTATAGCGACTGTAGGACATTTGTGCAACACTCAAATTTCATCCATTTTGTGGTATGTTGAATCGGCGAAATACCCGGGATGTGCTAGACTAGGGGAGAGTGGAACGACGCTTACGGAATCGAGGTCAGTTGCCGTGAGACCAATACAGATTACCAAAATGCATGCGCTTGGCAACAACTACATTTACGTCAGCGAATTTGAGGAGCGGCTGCCGGAATCCTCGCTGGCGGATTTGGCGAAGGCCGTCAGCGACGTCCGGAGGGGGATTGGATCCGACGGCCTGATTCTGGTTGGCCCGTCAGACAAGGCGGACGTGCGGATGCGCATCTTCAACGCGGATGGTTCCGAAGCAGAGAACTGTGGCAATGGGCTTCGCTGTGTCGCGAAGTACGCGTACGAGCACGGATATGTCACGAAACCGCAATTTCGAATTGAAGTGAAGACGGGAGTGGTGGAAGCCACCGTCCACCCCGCACCGGATGGAACGGTGCACCGAGTGACAGTCGACATGGGGGTTCCCCAGTTCGGCGCGGGCGCAGTCCCGTATCGGGGGCCCGCTGTTGCAAACGATGCCGTCGCGGTCGAGGTCGGTGACCGTGCGTACACCGGTACCTTGGTGTCTTTCGGCAACCCGCATTTCGTCGCCTTTGTAGACGATGTCGAACAGGTTCCCATCCATGATGTCGGGCCGAGGATTGAGCGGCACGAATGGTTTCCGGAGCGGATCAACGTCGAATTTGTGACGCCTCGCAACCGCGCGGAACTGGATTTTCGAGTATGGGAGCGCGGGTCCGGGATCACGTACGCGTGCGGGACGGGCGCCTGCGCGAGCGTCGCTGCCGGCATCCGGTTGGGAAAGCTCGGTTCTCGCGTGACGGTGCACCTGCTCGGCGGCGATTTGGACATTGAAATGAACGGGGACCGGGTGTACATGACGGGTGAGGCAGTGGAAGTCATGCGCGGCGAGTACTTATGGGTCCAACCGGCGGAATCGGCGCGCTAACGGTGCGTGAATACGCGCATCACGACCAAGGCAAAAAAGGAAATCACAGCGAGTGTCGCGGCGATACCGATTGTACCGATGACCAGGACAAACCACGTCAACAAGGTGCCGCCCGCCCACAGTCCGAAGCCGCCGAGCTTCTGCCGGTGGAATATCCGATTGTATGCGATGGAAGTAAGATAGAGGTAGTAGACGGATACAGCGCAGATGATGGCCCAGCCGACGAGGCGGGACACAGCAGTGAGATCGACTCCTGCGGCGAGCGGAACCGCGAGCGGCAGCGTGGATGAATAGAAGTTCAACAGACGCAGCCGCTGGCCGCGGCGGCACTTGAATACGTTCATGACCATGACGTGGTGAACGAGCGTATAGAGGCGCAAGAAGCCGTATGCAGCAGGGATGGCCAAGGAAAGCGCGATGAGAAGGATGCCCAAGGTCAAGGCCGCTCGAACGTCTGTGGACGCATGCAGCGGCTTGAGAACTGCCTCCGCTGCATTGGGCCACCGTATCCACGCAGCCAGCACCACGACTGTGCCTGTCCACGCAGCTGCCCAGCGCGACTGGGCGATGGCGGAATCGAGCGGAAGGTCCAGGTCCGTTCCCACGACAGCGCGAAAACAGAGTAAATCAACCAGTGTGTGCCAGTAGTCGAACATCCGACCGCGCACGAGCAGGCCTCCTGCTTCGACCAGATTTGCGTCCCATTATACCGAATGAGCGAAGGAGAATGTTGGGTTCATGGCCGAAACGGAGCAGCAAATGAAAGCCAAGCCGATTCGCCCGGCCGCCACCTTGATGGTCATCCGGCAGGGGGCGCGCGGCATCGAAGTGCTGGCGCTCAAGAGATCGGAAGCCATGCGCTTTCTGCCGGGGTATTTGGCGTTCCCGGGAGGAGCTTTATCTGCCACTGACTGGAACGACGTCGCATCTTGTTGGACTGGTTTGTTGGTCGGACAAGAGCGCCCAGACGATCCGGTGTACGCTCTCGCCGCCATTCGCGAGTGCGCCGAGGAAGTTGGATGGTTGTGCGCGCTGTCGACGAAGGACGAAGCCGAGTTGCTGACCGAATCCGAGCAGTGTCGGTTGCTGGCCGAAGAAATCGGGCTCGGCGACTTGTTGCAGTCGCGCAACGCAGCAGTGGACGGAGCGAAACTCCGGTTTGTCGGCCGCTGGGTGACTCCGCCTTCCATGCCTGCGCGTTTTGACACGCGCTTTTTCCTTACTGTGTTAAGGGCGGACACGCCTGATATACGTCATCACGGCGCGGAGACGGCGTGGGTTGATTGGTGCGCTCCGGACGACTTGTTGGACGCAATCCAGCGCGGGGAACACCCGGCGGTTCCTCCGACCATCGCCATGCTTCGCAACCTCGCAGGGTACACGTCGGTTGACCAGTGCTTTGCGAATTTGTACGTTCCGGGTCCTGACGCAGAAGGATTGCTAGACTGACATAATTCGGTATGTAAAGCCGCGGGCGGGGGAGTAGCTGCGACAGATCCGGTTCAGGTCCAACAGGTGCTGCAAGTGCGCTTGAACGGTCTTGCGGGCGACCCACAGTGCCGCTTCCGGGACGGCTCCCTGGTAAAGCGCCTGGACAATCTCGTTCAGCGTGCGCGGCTCAGTCGCCAGCAACCCGACAATTTCCTGTTCCCGCTTCTGGCGCCTGATGAGCAATGCGCGAGCGGCCTCTGGTGCGTTCGGTATGGTCTGTCCGTGGCCTGGACCGGCGATGTGACAGACGCTGTTGGCGATGGCTTCCAGCGCCTTGTAATAGCTCGCCATGTGTCCATCGGGCGGTCCAATCCAGACGGATCCGTCACCCGCCATGTGGTCCCCGACGAGAATGACGCCGTCTGCCGGCACAACGATGTGAACGTGACCGTGGGTATGACCGGGGTGGTGCTCGACCACCACCGTGAG
>CAZYAH010000061.1:3137-9891 GCA_964645595.1 uncultured Alicyclobacillaceae bacterium
CGATGTGAACGTGACCGTGGGTATGACCGGGGTGGTGCTCGACCACCACCGTGAGCCCTTCGACGTGGTACTCAGTCTGGATGGGCCGCACGTCGGCGCAATCGGCCATCTCGACCATGGCCTTGGATTGGTCTGCCGGGTGAATGTACACGGGCGCCTGAAACACCCTCTGCAGGTATGGGAGGCCTTGCGTATGGTCGCGGTGGTAGTGGGTGGCGAGAAGCCCTCGTATCTGCCCGATTCCTTCTCGGGACAGCACCTCGACCAGATGTTGCAAGGTTTCCAGTTCGCGGCTGCCCGCGTCAATCAGCAACGCGCAGTTCCCGCATCGAACCACATATGTATTTGTCTCAAACGACGGGGGCAGTGTGGGCGTCGGCACGGCGATTTTGAGTACGTGTTCGGAAATCCACGCGACCTCCCGGAATGGACTGGCGCTCACGCGTTTCACTCCCTTCATGTAGCTTCCGAGAATGGCAATTCGTTATCATGGTACTACAAATTCCGTTGGACGACAGGCGCCAAAGGTGAATTGGTCGTGTAAACAGGGGGGCCAAGTGGGATGAAGATTTATACACGTTCGGGAGACTCCGGCGAGACCAGTTTGATTTACGGCCGCAGAGTCGGGAAGGATTCGCTTCGCGTGAGCGCATACGGCACGGTGGACGAAGCAAACTCCGCAATCGGCCTGGCCATGTCTTTGTTGCCGGACCGTCCGGAGTTTAACGACCTGCGCCGATACGGGGAACGAGTACAGCGCGATCTGTTTGATGTGGGGCGAGACCTTGCGACTCCGGAAGACAAGCGCGACGGGTTCTTCGTCTCAGATACCGACGTTGCGACGCTGGAGCGAATGATTGACGAACTGGAAAAGGGAAACGCCCCACTGACGCGATTTGTCCTCCCCGGGGGCCATCCCGCGGCAGCAGCTTATCACCTGGCTCGCACCGTTGCGAGGAGAGCGGAGCGATGCATTGTGTCCCTCGAGCGGAGCGAACCGGTAAACCCGGTCATCCGGAAGTACTTGAATCGGTTGTCCGACTTGTTGTTCGTCATGGCGCGGAGTGTGAATGCGCGAACCCGCGTTCCGGAACCAGGGGTGGACTTTCAGTCCGAAAAGATGGATCCGTTTGGAGACGTGAGCAATGATGCATGAACATATAGAGTGGAAACTGGCGTTGCTGGACCTCGACGGTACTCTCTACCGCGGCGACACCGTCGTCCCGGGCGCGCCGGACTTGGTGAATCGGCTTCGGGAGCGAGCCATCCAGCCCGTGTTTTTTACCAACAATTCCACGCGCACGCCTGAAGAGGTTTGCGATAAACTGAGACGGTTCGGAATTCAGGCCGAACCGCACGAGGTCTGTACATCCTCGCAGGCGGCTGCTCACTGGCTGCGACGTCGCATCGGTGACGGGGGACGGGTTGGGTACGTCGGCCAAAAGGGGGTGTCACAGGCCCTTCGGGCCGAAGGGTTGGAACCCGTTTACGTTGACGTAGACGGTTTTGAAGACCTCGCTTTGGACGGCGCAGTGCTCGGACTGGACCCGTCGGTGTGCTATCAGGGGCTGGCGCGTTTTTGCGCCCTGGTCGACCGACTCCAATGGTTCGTGTTGACGAATCCCGACGTCCGGCTGCCTGTCGACAACACATTCAGGCCAGGGAACGGCGCCCTTGGCAGCTTCGTAGAGACAGCCACCGGTGTAAGCCCATATGTTGCAGGGAAGCCGAACAAGGATTTCGCGCAATTTGCGCTCGAACGATTCGGGGTTGAGCCCAAAGACGCCCTGATTGTCGGCGACAATCTCGCGACGGATATTGCGTGTGGAAATTCGTGCGGAGTGTACACCATCCACGTCCGTACGGGGGTTGTGTATGCTCGAGAGGGCACGCAGGCCAAATGGGGCGGCGTACAACCCGACGAGGTCCACGACTCTGTGGATAACCTCTTCCGGGGTAACTGACCGCGTACTCCAACCGTGATGTCGAAAAATATTTTCTCGTTTGTCTCCTCTTCTTGTATCCTCAAAATCTCGCGCCACTGCGGGCAACTGCAGGGTTTCGCGCTAGTTTCGAAGCCTTTTTCATAGTATTGATAGCCACATATATAGTGTATATAATGAGTCCTGTGCAAAACTGGGACACTATATATGTGGTTGCATTCTCTATTTGAGGAAAACCTGTCTGCAACTGCGCCAGTGGCCCGTCGTCAACACGACTCATACATAGCTTGTGTGCTTGCGATTAGTGATTGACGAAAATCGTTGACCCTCACTGGTAGCGAAGGCGAGGCGAACAGCGTGAGATGCCCCTATTGCAATACGGACAATTCGCGCGTTATCGAATCGCGCGCGGGTGACGACGGCGCGACCATCCGCCGCCGCCGGGAGTGTACCAATCCCAGTTGCGGCAGGCGGTTCACCACGTATGAACGAGTGGAACAGCGTCCGCTCATGGTTGTCAAGAAGGATGCATCGCGCGAGGAATTCTCGTATGACAAGCTGTACCGCGGCGTCATGAAGGCGTGCGAGAAACGGCCCATTCCTGCGGAAAAGGTGGAAGAAGTGGTCTCCCGCATCGAGCGGTCCTTGCATCTGGAGTACGAACGCGAAGTTCCTTCGTCCGCCATTGGGGAAAAAGTGATGGAAGCGTTGCGAGAACTGGACGGGGTTGCCTACGTTCGCTTCGCGAGTGTCTACCGGGAGTTCCGCGACGTGGAAACTCTGGCTCGGGAAGTCCTCTCTCTGATCACCGAGTCCGGAGAGAAGTCGAAAATGCGCAATTCGTAAGGAGTGCGAAGCATGAAGCAAACGATGGAACAGAGTATGTTGCCGTTTACGGACGAAGATCGTCTCGGCAGCACCGGGGAACGGATTGTAGCGGATCGCTACTTGCTCAAGGACGTGCAGAAGGAAACGCTGAAAGTCGGTTCTCTGGTTGTGGCCGTCCTGGACAAGAAACGCGCGTATCACGAGCTGGCGCGCGTGGTGGAGATCCACGAAGCAGACCAGACCGCGGTCGTCGAGTTGAAGGATGGCGCGCGAGAAACGCTGCCGTTCCATCAAATCGACGTTTTGCTCGAAACTTCGCCTCGTGAAATGTGGCGCCGCGTGGCCAGGGGAGCGGCGGCAGTGACGAACGACCCGGCCTACTGGGAAGAACGCTTTTATGAGTTGCAGAGGTTTTGGCGCTATGTCCCGGGAGGCCGAATCAACGCCTCCATGGGTACCGGCATGCAGGTTACGAGTTACAACTGTTTCGTGATTCCGAGTGTCGGTCCGACCATGCGGGACTACGCGGAGTCGTTTGGTCAGACGCTAGAGATTCAGGCCCGCAGCGGCGGGGTGGGGATGAACCTCTCGCGGATCCCGCCACAGGGAACGTACATTCCGGTCAGTAAAGAACCTCGCAACGCGGAACTGCATCTGGTGTTGGACGTCTGGCACGCGGACTTGCCCGATTTTCTCGCGACGGAGTATCCGCACAGCACCAAGGTTGTGCGCGTCAACCGGGAATTCCTGCGGGCCGTGGAAGAGGACGCGGAGTGGAAGTTCGTCTTCCCGGAAACGACCGTCGAAGGGTATGACGACTTGTGGAATGGCCGGATTGAAGACTGGATGGCTGCTGGCCGCCCGGTCAACTGGCACGAACCCGTCTCTGCGCGCGAGCTGTACGACAGTATCCTGCAGAGCGGCGCTCTCGTATTGACCGACCTCGTGGGCACGGTGCTCTACCCGGGAGACCGGCGCAGCACGATTGCCTCGACGCTCGGCGACATGTGGGAGAAGATGGCGGAAGGCAAGCGCGTTTCGCTCGTGCTGTCCTCTCTCCGCCCGCGCTACAGTTACGTTCGCGGCGTCAATGGCCGCAGTTCGGGCGCCTACTCCTGGGGACTGTTGTACGACAAAGGGAACCAGGTGTTCGGCGAAGGATTTGGCCCTGTCGGGGTTGGCGAAATCATGAGTGTCGGCTGCCAGTTGACCCTGCAAGGAGGGTCTCGCCGCGGCGCGTTGATGCTGATTTTGAACGATAGGCACGCCGATGTCCTGAAGTTCATCCGCTGCAAGCAGGTGGACGGCGTGATTACGGGCGCCAACATTTCCGTCGGGATTTCGGAAGCGTTCATGGAAGCGAAAGCGAACGGCAAGCCGTGGGAGATTGGGTACGTTCCCGACGAGTACATCGCAGAATTTGACGGCGACTTCGACAAGTGGCTGAGCGAAGGCAAGCCGTTCACTGCCACGGAAGTCCTGTCGGCGGCTGAGTTGTGGGATGAACTGGTCCTGTCCGCGTGGAAGTCGGCGGAACCGGGCGTGGTGTTCCTGGGGCGCGCCAACCGGATGTCGAACTCCTACTATTTCAATCCGTTGGTGGCGACGAATCCATGCGGCGAGCAACCTCTACCCGCCAACGGGATCTGCAACCTCGGTGCGGTGGTGCTCAGCCGCTTTGCGACCGGCTTTGCGGACTCCGGAGTGAAAGTGGAGTTCAAGGATAAGGAAAAGGAAGCGTACATTCGCGGCTGGCTGTCCAAGTACTTCGACGAAGAAAAAACCGAGTTCCTCCTCCACCACGTCAAGTGGGAAGAACTCGAAGAGACCACGCGTACGGGAATCCGGTTCCAGGACGCGGTGATTGACGCAACCTACTATCCGTTTGAGGAGAACCGGAAGAACCAGATGAGCGAGCGGCGCGTCGGCCTCGGCATCATGGGCCTGCACGACTTGTTGCTCTACTGCGGCATGCGCTACGGGTCCGAGGAATCGGTGAAATTCATCGACGTCCTGATGGGCATGATGGCCGAGTGGAGCTATCTGGAGTCGGTCGAGCTGGCCAAGGAGAACGGTCCGTTCCCTGCGTTTGACGCCGACAAGTTCCTGCAGTCCGGCTACATGCAGCAAATGGCCGCCGAGCGTCCGCACGTGACGGAAGCGATTCGGAAACACGGCGTGCGCAACGTGACCACCATGACCATCGCGCCGACCGGAACCACCGGGACCATGGTCGGTTGCTCCACGGGGTGTGAACCGTACTACGCCTGGTCGTACTTCCGGAACTCGCGACTCGGATTGTTCGAAGAAAACGCAAGTATTGTGCAGGAGTACTACGATACCCACGAGGGAGCAGAGCTGCCGGATTACTTCGTCACGGCGATGGAGCTGTCGCCGGAAGAGCACGTTCGGGTCCAGGCAGCGCTGCAAAAGTGGATTGATAGCTCCATCTCGAAGACGTGCAACGCGCCCAATTCCTACACGGTGGAGGACACGAAGAAGCTGTACGACCTCGCCTACGAACTCGGGTGCAAAGGGATTACCATTTACCGGGACGGCTCGCGCTCCGAGCAGGTGCTGTCCTTGAAGAATGACGACTCGAAGAAGGAAGAAGCGGCGAAGGAAGAAGCCGCACAGATGAAAGATGTCGCGGCCAGTGTGTCTACCGCAGCCCAGGCGACCGCGCAGGGATACGTGAAACGCCGCCGTCCCGACGTATTGTACGGCGCCACGTACAAGAAGGAGACACCGCTCGGAAAAGCGTACATTACCATCAACGACGATCCGGACGAACACGTCGCGACGGAAATCTTCGTCAACATTGGCAAGGCGGGCAGCGACGTTTATGCGGCCAACGAGGCCCTGGGGCGCGCCATCACCCTGTATTTGCGGGATTCGCGCAATCCGAACAAGGAAGCGGAGCTCGTGAAACACTTCGCTGGCATCGGCGGCTCCAACTCCGTCGGCTTTGGCGACCGCCGCATCACCTCGGTTCCGGACGCCATCGCCAAGGCGTTGATTGAGCACTCCGAAACGTTTCCGATGCGCAAGGCGGCGTTCCAGGAGTGGGCGAGCGGCCAGGAGACGGCGGCGGTGGACAACGACCGGCCGACGCTGCGCTCGTACTCCATCGCCAAGGACCTGTGTCCGAACTGCCACCAGCATTCGTTCGTCCGGACGGGCGGTTGCTACGAGTGCGAGGCGTGCGGCTACAGCAAGTGTTGATGCGCGGACCAGCAGCGAGCCTGGAGCAACTGCAATCAAACCGTCGACGAACGGAACTTCCATGCGATTAATTTCCAGTCCGATGTAGATAATACCCCTCGAGCCTGTCGATATCGCGCTCGGGGGGTATTTGTCGTGATCCGCAGCAAACGCCAAACAGGCCTGAATCTGCTGTACGTCGTGCTGGCCTTCCTCATTGGAGATCAGGTGTTTGTCGACTACCACGTGCCAGACACAAGCGTGCAGAAGCCTAGCCGCTTGCACAACTGGATCTGGAGGACCGTGGACAGATGGTTTTGCAGACTGGCCGGAGTCAGACCTCTCAATGGAGATGAACGACATCTCTTCCGCCTGGCGCAAAGGCGCCACCTTGGCCGATCATTCGCCGTGGACGGCGTGGTGGTCCGCCGCTTTGACCCGGTCATCGAAATCCACATGAACAACGAGGTGCTCGAAGAGCTGTTGCGCAAAGAGCGTTCCATCGTGAGCCTCGCCGTCCGGCTGATTCGTGAAGCCAGGCACGCGTTGCCCGCATTGGCAGACTGCGTGGCTGGCGAAGCGTATCGCAATGCCAAGGTCCTCTGCGGGATCACCTTCATCCACCGCGGCGTCGAACGCTTCGGCTTTCGCACGTATCCGATCCAGAACCGTGCCTCGCGCTGGTTCTTCGGCTGGTACCTGCGGCACATTTTTCGCCTGGCGAACCCGGACGCTGCCCGCCTCCTTCAGTCCCACAGAGACCTCTTTCAGCCCAGAAT
>CAZYAH010000062.1:0-9579 GCA_964645595.1 uncultured Alicyclobacillaceae bacterium
GCACGGCGATGCCTACTGGAGACATTTCAACGAGCCGCTGGTAGCGCTGCTCACTCTGTTGCAGGGACAGCGCCATCCGCTTCTGCTCCGTAATCTCTACGGCGAGTCCGACCACCTCGACGACTTCGCTACCATGTCGAATCGGGCTCAAAACGAATACGTAATCGTGTCCCGCCGCCGACGTGACCTCGTAGCGAACCGGATCTTCTCCCATCCAGGCCCGCATGTAATTCGGTTCTGCTATAGACGCAATTTCAGGGGGAAAGGCCTCGTAGAGACTCTTGCCGAGGAGCTCGTCGCCGCTGTATCTCCCCATCATCTTTCCGTAGCACATGGTGTGCACAAACGTTCCGTCAACGCGTTCAAAGCTGAAAAACAGCCCTTTTTGCATCGTCAACATTGCCTCGAGGCGCTGAATACGCTCCAGGTAATGGGCATTCGTGAAGCGCAGGTCTTCAAGTTGCCGTTTCAGATTGCGCAGGGATTGACTACGCCGCAAATGTCCCCACCCGGCAAGTCCCAGCGCCAATACGAGACCCGCCTCGATGAGGAAGCGCAATGTTTGCATGATGGATCCCCCTGATGGCCTCCGGTACCACGTCTGCGACGCGAACGGTATCGGGACGCGGCAATACACTTTGCAAGAATACCATATGGTCGGTGTCGAACATTGTCGATCGGTGTCCGGATTGTCCTGTTAAAATGTGAATTTTACGCGGTTTATGTGATTTCCCGTATAGACGGATATTGTCGAAAAATGTACGCTGACATCATCAGTCTGCATGTATGAGACACAGGAGGAACCAGGCAGGCATGAACGGACAAGTCAATTCAAAACCACCTGTGAGACCTCTGTGGGACATCTTTAAGACGGCGTTGCGCCTGGGGGTGACCTCGTTTGGTGGCCCAGTCGCTCACCTCGGTTTCTTTCGACAGGAGTATGTAGAACGCAAACAATGGTTGAATGATCAGGTGTACGGCGAAATCGTCGCGATATCTCAGGTGCTGCCGGGACCGACGAGTAGTCAGGTCGGGATGGCCATCGGCCTTTTGCGAGGGGGGTGGAAGGGAGCCCTTCTAGCCTGGCTAGGCTTTACCGCCCCCTCCGCGTTGGCCCTCATGCTGTTTGCGTGGGTGATGGAAGGTTTTCACGCGCACACTGTACCTTTGGTCCACGGGTTCATGTTGGTCGCCGCAGCGGTCGTGGCACAGGCGGTTTGGAGCATGGCTCGTACGTTGGCAGCGGATCAGTCAAGAGGAACACTGGCGATTGTGGCGGCGGCAATGGTACTGCTCTGGCCGACCGCACTCGGACAAATTTCAGCCATCATCCTGGGAGGCTTTGGCGGTCTGCTACTCTTGCGAGAAGATCATGCGGCTCCGTCAATCAAGGGATCGTTCCAAATAAGTAAGACAGCTGGACTCGCTGCTTTTTGCCTCTTTCTGCTCCTGTTGTTCGGTTTGCCGGTACTGCATTGGCTTGTCCCCGCCCAACCGGTTGCGCTGTTCGACAGCTTTTACCGCGCTGGTTCACTTGTTTACGGCGGCGGGCACGTGGTGCTGCCTCTGTTGCAGCAGCAGGTCGTACCTGCAGGATGGTTGTCGAACGATGAATTTCTGGCAGGTTACGGGGCCGCTCAGGCGATACCTGGACCGCTCTTCACCTTCGCTGCGTTCGTTGGCTTTGCATCACACGTCGCACCGGGCGGGGTGGTGGGAGGACTGTTGGCCCTCGTCGCCATCTTTTTGCCTGGGCTGCTATTGATAACAGCCGCCCTTCCGTTGTATGAGCACCTGCATACAAGTCCCCGCGTTCGCAAGGCACTGGCCGGAGTGAACGCGGCGGTCGTCGGGATCCTCGGAGCGGCGCTGTACAACCCGGTGTGGACCAGTGCCGTGCAGCGGCCGGCAGATCTGGCAGTAATACTTGCCGCGTTCGGTTTACTGCATTTGTGGAAAGTCCCGCCGTGGCTGGTGGTTGTCGGCTGTGCCGTTCTCGGCTCCATTGCCCCCAGCCTGTAATGCGGAGCTCAAGGACTCACTTCAGGCCGCTGGTGGAAATCCCTTTGACAAACTGCTTCTGGAAGATGAGGAACACAACAATCATCGGCAAGGTCAGCAGCAGCACACCGGCCATGACGCTGTTCCAGTAGGCGCTGTACTGTCCGTAAAACGAGTTGAGGCCCACAGGGAGCGTGTACATGTCCGGGCTGGTCTCCAGTAGCACGGGCCACAAGAACGCGTTCCAGTTCCCCTGAAACGTGAAGATGGTCTGGGCGGCGATGAGCGGGCGCGACAAGGGCAAGAAGATCCGGAAGAAAATGCCCCAGTGCCCCATTCCGTCAATTCTTGCGGCCTCTTCCAGCTCCTTCGGGAGTCCGAGGAAAAACTGCCGCGCCAAAAAGATCATAAACGGAGTCATAAGAAATGGAACGGTCAAGCCCTGGTAGGTGTTAATCCAACCAAGTTTCGCCAGCATCATGTAAATTGGTACGAGCAAAACCTGACTCGGAATCATAATGACAGCGAGAAAAACGTAGAACAACACTCCTCGCAGCGGGAAGCGCAGGCGCGCAAACGCGTAACCGGCCAGCGTGTTCACAATCAAGTTGCCCACCGTCACAATGAGCGCTACCACAAAGCTGTTCAACAGCCAGCGCGTAAACGGGAAATTGTTCAAGATGTCGCTGTAACTTGCGACGGTCAGGTGAGAGAGAGGAACAAACGTCTGGAAAACCTCGCTGGTCGGCTTGAAGGAGGTGTAAACGGACCACAGAAACGGAATCAGTGTGACAAACGAGTACAGGATGGCGATTACGTAGAGAAGCAGGGTTGTCCGCCGGCGTCGAGTCGTTGCCTCGCTCACATCAGCACCTCCTCTAGTCTTCCCGGCCCAGGAAGTAGTTTTGGATCAACGTCAGGATCAGAATGATGAAAAACAGCACAAACGCCATGGCCGACGCGTAGCCCATCTGCATGGTCCGGAAGCCTTTGTTGAAAAGGTCGAGAACCACGGACAGCGTAGAGTTCATGGGACCGCCGTTACCGCCGGATACGACGTACATCTGGTCGAACACCTGAAACGTCCCAATCATCCCCATGACCACCACGAGGAACGTGGTCCGCTTCAACATGGGCAGCGTTATGTAACGGAGCAACTTCCAACCGCTCGCCCCGTCGATGGCCGCGGCCTCGTAGATGTCCTGCGGAATATCCTGCAGCCCGGCCAAGTAGATAATCATAAACTGGCCGACCGTCGACCAGATTGCCATCACCATGACAGCGGGCAGCGCGAAGGTCGGGCTGTTGAAGTAGTTTGGCCCCTCGATGCCGAACAGACGGAGGAACTGATTGACGAGGCCGTTTGGTTCAAACAGGAAGATGAACATGACGCTCACGGCAACCGTCGACGTCACCGTTGGCAGGTAGTAGGCGATGCGAAAAAACGTCTTGCCGCGGATCCTGTCCACAATAATGGCCAGGAACAAGGCAATTGCCGTCTGCACGGGCACAACGCCGAGGGAATACAGAGTGGTGTTCCACAGTGCTCTCATAAACTCCGGATCCCGAAACAGATGGGCGTAGTTCGCAAACCCGACGAAACGGGCAGCGTCCGGATTCAGAAATGAGAACTGGTGAAAGCTGATGTAAAACGCGTAGAGGATGGGGCCCAACAAAAAGACGACCAGAGCAGTCAGCGCAGGCAGCAAAAAGAGATACCCTGCCAATGCCTGGTCGACAGCGCTCGTGCGAAACGCGCGACCCCGGGTTTGAGCGGTGACCACAGCCTGAGGCCCTCCTTTTTCGGATTCCACTTATACCATTCCGCAACACGCCGCCATCCGGCGGATGCCGCCAATCCGGCGACATCCGCCTGGCAGCAGGCGAGAGACATTACTGCTGCGACTGCAGTGTCTGGTCCGCCTGTTTCAATACGTCTTGCGGCGACTTTTTCTGCAGAATGCCGGCCTCGGTCGCCTTGTTCACCGCGTCCGTGAAGTTGTGGCCCAGTGTTCCGAACTGGTACGGAATCGCGTTCTGCACACCGTTGACAAACGCCTTGTAGTTCGGGTATTTGGAGAGGAACACATCCTGCTGGCTCGTCCGCGCCGGGATGGCAAGTCCGGATTCCGCCGTCATCTTTTCCGCTTCCTTGCCGGTCATGAAGAACAGCAATTTGGCAGCTTCGTCAGGGTGTGCCGTGGACTTCGCCATCGAATAGCTGACGGTGTACACCATGTTCTTGCTGTTGCCGTTCGCCGACGGGAAATCCGCGACGCCGTAGTCAAGATTTGGCGCCGTGTCCTTCATGAACGGAACCAGCCAGGCCCCCTCTGCGACCATCGCGACCTTGCCTTGCGCAAACGGCGGTCCAGCCCAGTCTGCGCCGAGGTCCTTCGGTGTGGCGATATTCTTGTTGATCACGTTGTCCATGAAGAACTTGAGCCCTGGTTCATTGGCGCTGTTGGTGAAGGTGGCCTTATCGGAGCTCTCGTCGTAGTAGCTGCCGCCGAAGTCTACCACAAACGGATAGTAACGAGCCACGTCAATGGGCATCGACAGCGGTGTAATACCTTTGGCTTTCAGCTTTTGTGCGTCTTGCTGGAACTCTTCCCACGTCTTTGGCGGGTTGGAAATTCCGGCCTTGGCGAGCAGTTCCTTGTTATACTCGAGGGCCATCGTGTTGAAGTCTTTCGGCAGTCCGTACGTCTTGCCTTGCCATTGGAACGCCTTCAGCAAGGACGGAGCGAAGTCGTTGACGTCGACGTTGTACTTCTTGATATAGTCGTCCAGCGGCATGAGCACGCCTGACGCTTCCAGGGTCGGAGCGTACGAAGAGTCTACGTAGAAAATGTCCGGAGCGGTGTGTGAAGCGAGCATCGGTTGCAGCGCTTGCAGGTAATCCCCTGTGACCACCTGAATGTCGACTTTGATGTTGGGGTTCTGCTTTTGAAACTCGTTGATCTGGTTTTGAACCAATTGCTTTTCAGCAGGACTTGACGACCACATGCCAAGTTTCAGCTCAACGTTTTTCTGCTGGCCACTGCTGCCAGTGTCGTTTCCGCCGCCGCTGTTGCCACAGCCGGCGACCAGGCCAGCGCCGAGCACAACGGTCGCTGCCAAACCAAATACCTTCTGTTTCTTCCACATTGTGAATCCTCCCCCTTGATTAAACTTCTAAGCGTTTTCAACAGAGAGCGAATGATGCCCAGTCTTTAGGGCATCACCCCCTTTGCCGCGCCCAGGATCTCGAGGGACAGGCCCGTCGTGTTCTCTATCACGTCAATCGCCGTCTGCCCGTCCCGGCGAGACAGCGCGACACTCAAAACGCCATTGCCAATGCGGATGCCCTTTGCCACAAGCGACTGCATGTTGCCGGGCAGGTTTGGCCGCAGGGTAACCTTTGCACCCAGAACATCCGGGTTTAGCCCCAGGATGGCCTGCAACGCGACCATTGGCGTGGCAGCCGCCCACGCTTGCGGCGAACAGGACACCGGATACGGGACGGGAGTCGATACCTCATCCACGCCACAACCGGCAAACAGTTCCGGCAGCCGGGCAAATTCAAATCCGTGCGTGGCCCGCATTAGCCCCTGAATCAGGCGATCCGCTGCATCCTGTCGGCCGTACAGCGCAAAGCCTGCAAGAATGACCGAGTTGTCGTGCGGCCAGACCGAACCGTCGTGGTAGCTCAGCGGATTGTACGCAACCTCGCGAGCCGACAGCGTCCGAATTCCGTAACCGCTGAACATGTCGTCCGCCAACAGCCGGTCAATCACAACGTCCGCGATGTCCTGTGGCAGAATCTCGCTCCAGAGCACCTGCCCCATGTTCGACGAGACACTGGCCACCGGTTGCTTGTTGCCGTCAAGCGCCAAGGCAATCACGCCGTCTTCCTTCAACCAGAACTTCTCAAGGAACGCCTTCTGCAACCGGTCGGCCGATTGGCTCAAGCGCTCTGCCAAGTCGTCCCGCCCGAGCGCGCGGTAGATATCGGTCCACTTTCGATAGGCCCGGTAGACATACCCCTGGACTTCACAAAGCGCGATACTGCCTTCGGCCAGTTGGCCGTTTTTGTGCACGATGGAGTCTCCGGAGTCCTTCCAGCCCTGATTGGCAATCCCATTTTCCGCCTCACAGAAGTACTCCACAAACCCGTCTCCGTCTCGGTCGCCGTACTGCTCAATCCAGGCAAACGCCCGCTCCACCGTCGGGAGCAAGGACTGAATGAGCGCCATGTCCCCGGTCCACGCCAAGTAGTCGGCGGCGAGATTGAGAAACAGCGGGGTCGCGTCAATCGTGCCAAAGTAAGGTCCAAACGGAACCCGGCCGGTCCGGGTCAACTCTCCGGACCGAAGTTCGTGCATGATCTTCCCTGGCTGCTCGTCGCGACTCGGATCCAAGTTCTGCCCCTGAAAGGCTGCCATGGTCCGCAACGTGCCTCTCGCGATTTCGGGATGAGCGGACAGGAATTGCCACGAAGTAATGAGGCTGTCGCGGCCAAACGGAACCGCGTACCAAGGCACACCGGCGACTGGGAAAAATCCGTGACCGATATCGGTCAACAACATGCGAACGTCAATGAGGCCCCGCTGGTACCAGCGCGAGAACGTCTCATCCCCTGTGACCTGCGGAACGGATTGAAACCAGTTTTCATACTGCTGCGAGATGGCCTGTTTCGCGGTTTGAATGTCATCCAAAACGTTTTCGAGGGAAGCCGCAGAGATTGTCGCCGTCCCTTGTTCCGCCTCGACGGCAGGCGTCACGCACAGGATCCAGCGCTGTTGCGCCCTCGGCTCAACGTTGACTTGGATAGACAGCACAGTGGATCCAGAGTCGTCCACCACGACGTTGACATCGGCTTGACTCGGCGTCCCGTCGCTCTGGATGGCCGTCAGTGTCACTCTGGTTCGGCACACGACGCCGTCGACCGCCCTGTAAGTAAATTCGACGCCGCCCGGGACCGGCTGACTGGAGATGTTCCGTTGAAAGCCTTCCCACGGGAAACCGCGCACTTCAAACATGTCCGCAAAGTCGGTCGCAACCGTGTACTTCATGGACAGCGTAACGGGTTCGCGGCCGAAGTTGGATACGGTTCCTTCTTCGTAGAACCGACGGCCGTCCACGAACTGATTCCGCACCACGTACAAGGATTCGCTGGCTACGCGGCGCCCGTCAAACGTTGTGAACTCCCGGTTCGTGTAGCGGTATACGCTTTCGTAGTTGAGCGCTGAGCTGGCGCTCAGGTCGTTCAGAACGACAGGCTCCATCGACCACTTCAGGTGCGAGAGCACCCTTGTATCCTTGGTAAACAACCCATATCCGAAGTTGTCCTCTGTCGGATGCGGGATATCCCCTTGTTGATTCGACAGGTAGAACAGATCGTTTTCTTTAATCACTCGAAACTTCACGTCGGATATCCCCCAATGCTATGTATCAACTGAATCCAAAACGATTTCGATAAACGGTTCGACAAGCGGTTCGCACTGGTCGTCGCAGCTCGAATGGTCGGCGCAACTCGAGATGTCGGGGTAACTACGTGCTCTGCCGGACAATCAGTTCCGGCGAGAGCATGCGCCCTTCCGGCGCTCCCTTGCCTTCCAGCATGTCAAGCAACATGGCCGCGGCCGACCAACCCATTTCATATCTGGGTTGCGCAACCGTCGTCAAGGCCGGAGCCACAAATTCTGCAAGGTCGATGTTGTCAAACCCGACAATCGCCACGTCGCGCGGAACCTTCAGATCCATCGACTGTGCAGCGCGCAATCCGCCAATCGCCATCATGTCACTGGCGAAGAAGACAGCCGTGACCCCTTTGCCGATGAGGTATTGCAGGCCGCGCGCTCCCCCTTCGATGGAGAAATCCGCCTCGTAAATCAACTCCGGGTCAACCGGCAGCCCAGCCATGCGCAGGCCTTCTTCATACCCGCGTTGCCGATCCACACTCACCGCTGCCTGCCGATGACCGTTCACGAATCCGATTTTCCTGTGTCCTCGCGCCACCAAATGCCGCACCGCAAACCGGGCGCCGTTTACGTTGTCCGTCATCACGTACCCACAGTGTTTGCTGATTAACGGCACGTCGACCGTCACGCTGGGCAGAGTTGACTCGACGACTTCGTGCATGTACGGATCATCCAGGCGGATCCCCATGACAATGACGCCCTCGAACCTGCGCTCCGTGCAGAAGTCCAGATAGGACACGAGTCTCTGTTGCGCGGTCGTCGTGCTGACCAGGTGGATGTCGTAGCCCCGTTCAGCCAGCGCGTCGTGAACGCCAGTCAGCACGTCCATCAAGAAGTGCTGCCCCGCCCGATTCTTGTTAAAATCAGAGACCAAAAGTCCGACCGTCCTGGTGCGGTTCATGACCAGGCTGCGTGCAACCTGGCTTGGCCGGTAGTTCATCCGGCGGGCAATTTCGAGAATTCTCTTTCTGGTTTGCGGCCGAACATCAGCATATCCATTCAAGGCCCGGGAGACCGTCGTGATGGAAACCCCCGCTGCCTTGGCTACATCCCGAATCGTCACGGGCATACCATCACCGCCTGCGAGCAACTCTGTGGTGTGGAAACGGTTTCTTCACGCGATTCTGTTAAACGATTCTATTCTAAAACGTTTTCATTCACAATCACAAGCTTTGCTTGATGTCGTAGACCGCGCGCCGCCAACTCCGCGTAGCCCATTTGGACTACGATAATGTAGTCTCTACGCAACTGGCGTGATCCTGGTCAAAGACCTATCATAATACCAAAGTGCTTTAAACTTCGTGTGCAGGCTTGACGAAGAAACCGACGGAAAGGCTCGGTGTGTGATGAATATTCGTCAGCAGATGACCAAACATCGGGCTTGGTTCGCCAAACTGGATACGCGGTTGCTCGGAATGGTTCGCAAGCACTCGAACTTGTTGACTGCCGTTGCGGCGTTGCTGGTCTGGATTTGGGCGGCTTGGACCAATCAAGGGTGGGTGGTTCTCGGCATTATTTTGACCGGGGCCATCAGCTATTGGTTTGGTTTTCTGACCGCCGTCGCGATGTCGGTGGTCTTTGTCGGGCTTGGCAACTTCCATCCGGCGCTGACGTTTCCTGTCGTGGTGACTCAAGCGGTCGGCTACCTCAGTGTCTCCTGGTTAGGTTACCGCCACAAGAAAGAAAAGATTCTGGAGGAAGAGCGGATGGCCCAAAACAGTCACCCGGATCAGGTATTGCCGTGGGCAGTCGTGAACGAAATCCGGACGTCGTTGGCTGCCATTCGGTTCTTGCTGTTCCCCATTGACGACGAAAAAAAGACAAAAGAGTTGCAGAAAGCAACTCTCGAACTGTCTCGACTGGAAAATCTGTTTCACGAAATGGAAAAACAGGACCAGCGGCGGCGCATGCCCTGACCGGATTGGTCAGGTGTTGGATTCGTCGCGCCCTACCGTGTAGCCTTCGCGGATGGCGTACGCTGCGGCCTGAACCCGGTTCGCCAGGTGCAGTTTTTCGAGAATATTCCGAACGTGGTTGCGCACGGTGTTTTCGCTAATGTTCAAGACCTTGGCGATGTCCCGGTTGCTGGCGCCTGTACTCAACTGGCGTAGAA
>CAZYAH010000063.1:0-9574 GCA_964645595.1 uncultured Alicyclobacillaceae bacterium
CCGTAAAGGTCGTGAAAGGCGGGCTGGACGTTCCCGCCGAAGGCGCGCACGACGCGATCGTCATCGCCACCGCGGCCATCGCGGCGCGGCTCGAGCTTTCCTGAAGGCGTGACATGAATTTCAGCAATGCGGCGGAAACGGTGCAGATCGAGCTGGAGGCGTTGCAGGTTGGGGAGGCTTGAGGAATCCTGATTGGTGCTAGAGGCTGGTACTTGAAAACTTACTCCGACCCTATTTATTCCCCGGAAGGCAAAAGGCAAAAGGCGGAAGGCGGAAGTCGGAAGGCGGAAGTGTAACTCCCGCAGCGCGGGAGTCTCATCACTCGTCACGCGTCACGGAACTCCTAGATGGTCATGGAGGATCCTTGCGGGAGAGGAGGGAGGAACGGCGAGTTTACGGGGAAAACGATGATAAATATTTGATAATATTATTATTTTAGTGAGGTCTGACTCCATTTATTTTATGATCGTGCCAATGGAATAGACTGAAAATCTGTTTTCCCTAAGAAGGCAAATTTTCTCTCGAATAGCGCGGCGAGTTTACTATTGGCCGTTGCAAAAAAAATCTGCCGTTCGTCTATGAGCGCTAGTTCCCTCAGGCTATCAAAGAAAGCTAGCGTATTTAGGTCGTCTACGTATACGACCGGATCATCCATGAGTATTAGAGGCGGAGCGCGATCCGACACTCCATTGAGAGTTAGAAAGATTGCCAATGCGAGAGCCGAACGTTGACCGCTACTGATCTCATTCAATGCCCGTTTCTTACCTTCTCTTGTAACAAGCATTAAGCCATCGTCTGATAACCCAGTGAACTCCCTTGGCGCATGAATTCTTTCAAACAAATAGCCGATCCGCTTCTTGTGGCTCTTCAGGAACTCGGATACAGCGCTCTCCCTACTGTCGTCCCGAACGATACGTCGCAAAGTATCTATCGCCTTACTACACCTCTTACCTCGTTCCGTTAGTCGCTTTACAATGGGTTCGACCGTCTTGCGTTCTCCTTGAAGCTCATTCAATCTTGTATTCCGCGCCTTCTCCGAATCTCGTATTTCGACCAATTTTTGAAGGGCTTCGCTAGTCACCATTAGTTTTATTCGGAATTCTCGAAGATCCAAATCAGAGTCGAGCGAGATAAGAGGTTTTATGGCATCAAGCATTGAAATGAAACTGTCCAAAGTCTGAACTCTGGACTCCAGGTTTAATATAAGTTCGTCGTCAGCCGTATCAGGCTGCAGCGTTTTGGACTGTTTCAACCAAACGCCATTCAAATCGTGAAGTTGTTGTCGCGCTTTGGATAATCGCCGTTCTGTTTCTGTTACTTTCGTTTCAACATCTCTTAGCATGTCCTTTACTAGACTGATGCGGACATCTCTCGATTTGCTGATTTCCAGTTCATCCTTAAAAGGGATTTCTCCGAGTAGGCTATTGAATTCCTCATTGGTAAACCCACCATCTCTCAACCGGGAGATACTGTCGTTGGTCGCAGTGATTTCAAGCTCGAGTCTCCGATACTCATCCAGAAACGCAGCCGCCCTTATTTTGACACTGGATACGGTCTGGCTACCCTCAGCTCCTTCCGACAGTAATAGGGTGTCCAAGTTTCTGAGGCGTCCGAGAATTCCCAAGTCTCGTTCAAAGGTTTGAAGCGCGTCGCGCGCTACATTCAACTTTACTCGCAACTCTACCAATCCAGTCGAAGACAGTGCTTCATCCTCTTCAGTATTGGCCGCAGACCTAAGGACCGCGTTACTTTCAAACTCAGTGTGACAGACGGGGCATTTCGTCCTGGTCGAATCTTGTTCCAATAAATTCTCGGCGAGCGTTTTCAACTCACTTAGTAAAGCTACCGTTTTTTTCACTTGCCCTTCGGTACTAGAGATTTGCAACCTGATGGTTTCTATTTCTTTCAATACCTTAGCTCGATTTTCCGTCCATTCGCTAATCGCGTCGGATACACGGAGAGGTAATAAACGCTCGCTCAACTCAAGTGTCGTAAGGTCACCAATCTGAGTCGCAATGCGGGCTTTCGCCATCTTCGATCTTGCAAACGTATCCAATTGTTCAAACGAAAGATCGACGCCCGAATCAAAGTATGACGTGAGTCTGGCTAAACCCCGTTGCTTGGACTGTAGTGCGCTGAGGGCAAGTTCCTGTTCAACCTGATCCTTCCTTAGATTAGTTAACTGCGCTTGTATGCTTCTCAGTTCCTCCAGCGCCTTACGGAGTCTAGCTGCCTCCTGTCTGATTCGCTTTATGCTCAATGGTGACTCGACCCATTCCACACGCGCTAGGCTTTCTATAGCCTCCAACACTTGCTGGAATGTCGATTGAAATTCGCCATGAATGTCGTCTACTGTCTTGGGAATGCCTTTCCAACCGATATCGTCAAAATGTTTCACGACACGCTTAAACAGCGATTCGACGTTCTGACTTGGTGAACGAAGAAGTTCAATGTCCTGGATCAACTTGTTCAGACGAAGGGTGCTTGTCAATAATTCATTTTGAATGGGGCGCTGTTCGTTTTCAAATAGCACCAGAGTTTTTACGATTCGATCCCAAAGTCGGTTCGCTTCATCGCCCAAGGCTAGTCTGGAAAGTGACTCTTTAAAAGTTGCTTCATCTTCGTTGTGAGTTAAATCGACGGCCGCGTCTGAATTAAAAAAGTTATGTCTATTAAAACTTTCGGCCAATTTATTTCCGCGATCGTAGTTACGCCCGTACCATCTTAAGTCTCGTTTTCGAAACGTTTCATTGCCAGCTGTTGAGCCGACTAGGTCCTTCTGACCCGTAAATTGCGCAGCGATATCTGCCCCAAAAATCGGTTGGAGTAGCGCACGCTTTGTAGCCCCACAAATTAAGTACTCGATAGCTTCTAGGAGACTCGTCTTGCCGACACCGTTTGGACCGGTAACTAAGTTGACGCGACCAAAATCGAAATTACGTCTTGTCGGAAGTGGTAAGAAGGACCGTATTTCCAGTTTCTCGATAGAATTTCGGTAGATAGCATCTTCCGGGTCGTCTCGTTTGGTTCCGCCGCCAGACTTCCTTCCTTTGTCGCTAGGCTGCATATCCTTGCTTATATACTCCTCAACTAACGTCGCTCGTGGCTTATCATCGACAATTCCTTGAAGGCCAAGGCCGTCCAAAGCGGCGGCCCATCTACCAAACACGTCCTCCGGTTTAGACGCCCCCTCTGGAACTATCTTGTAACCTTTCAGAAAGCTAGGCAGGGAAGCTTCATCGATTACGAATTTCCGAGCGTAGTTCTTGTCGTTCTCGATCAGCTGCTTTTCGCTGGAGAGTTCATCCGTCTTGCCAGCTACAAATACTAGGTAGTGATTCCATTTGAGGTCAGTGCCTGACGTGAAATAGCTTTTTGCGATGGTGTTATCCAAATAGCTGCCGAGCTCGTCAGACGACTTTGGTAAATTTCCTGATAAATCAAAAAAAACAACCGCCCATGGAGCATCTCGGTAACGCCGTTCACAACGAAGTAGCGTCTCTCCAACGCGATCGCACTTGTCGAACTGCTTGGAAATCTGCTTCTCGATGGTGGCTTGATTTTCCACGACTATTCCGCTGTTATCGACACTGTTGGTTCCGTTGATACCCGATCGATCTTGCCCGCGCTAGAAGGGGGATAACACTGTGTGTTACCCGCGCCATCCCTATACCAAATTGCAATGTGATCCTCATCAGTATCAGACCGACCGTTCAACTTCAAAGCTAAGACTCGATGAAGGGGTCCCAACTTACTATCGTCAAGGTAGTCTGCTCCTACATACATAACAGTCGCCCTGCGGCCCCGAGCATTTCGAAGATTTGTGTATGGAGACGATTCTTCGTACTCCAACGATGCCCCTTCTTTGAATTCACTCAGTCTGGCTGGATAAAGATCGGGCTTTAATCTGATTTCCTCGAAAATTCGAAACATCGGGATAAGGGTGTCATCCCGATACTTTACTGCTTGTGCACTTTGATCTTGAGCGAAAGATAATCTGCATATGGCTTCGTCGGAGGCAAGCCGAAATGATTCCATAGCGTCTATCCGCGGCCAGAAAGACCCTTGCGGTGTATCAGGAAGTCTGACGATTCTCCCGCAAGAAAGCAGAAAAAGCCGCTCCATAGTCAATGGGTCACTTCTCGCCAGCGCAAGATGCTTAGGGTCGACTGTGGCCAAAGCTAACTCGCAAGAATCAGGGGCGGGATGTGAAGGTACCCAGTCGTTAACCTTTTCATCGAATTTGAACACGTCGCTAGTCTTTGGCCCATGTCGCGCTTTCTGTTGCGGTATGGCCAAGATCTGATTCGCCTTTGTGCCACTTAGCGAAAAGAGAAGCGGTTCAAAGTTAAATGCAAAGGCATATGCTCTACAATTTCCCAAATACGTCGGATAGAGGCCGTTGCCATGATTGTGTGTAACATGACCGCATTCGCAGTTAGTTTCGTCCGACTGCATGAAGAGACAAGTTCCCGGTACTTCTACAATCGTATTAGAACCATCTGCTTCATGGATGACCGTTCCTTTAGCCCAGTTGACAACAATTACTTCTCTTTCACGCCGCTGTCTAAGTAGCCGATATCTGTATTGTGAGTAGATAGAATCTCGCGGTTTATCGTTAAGCTGAAGGTGTATTACCACCGCGTTAACTACCGAATCCAGCTGAGCTAGCAATTCGTCCCCACCGGCTGCCAGGCGCAGCGCATCCGAACAGATTAAGGTCAGTAAGCTGATACTAGGTTCCGCTGTATTGCGAAATCGGTATACCAGGTGACCGCATGCAAGATTGTCAGCTTCGAGGCGACCTTTTCTATCTCCCATTGGCTCGGTTTTGAACTGAATTAATAAGGCAACTCTTTCGGCGCCATCTGCTAACCGCGTCGTAAACAAGTATGAAACAGGGTCAACAAAATGTTTTGTGCCCATCACTATGGGCTCTGCAATTACCTCGCATCTAGCTGTCAGCCGACCTTTCAATTGCACAATCGCATCCAACGTGGTGCTCTCACATCCAATTACCCATAAGGATCCAGCCGCTGGAACTATTCCATTGCGAATAGTTTCTTCGAGCGCACCCCACGGGCAGGAGTACTCCGGTGCAACTACTAGATCAGTGTTCTCACCGCGTGCTTTTTGAAACAACTTTTCAAATCGAGAAGCCATAGACGCCGGATTCGTGTTCCGAACATATTTCGGCGCTGCTTCTAGGTCTCCAATAGGTTGAAACAAAAGTGTGGAATATGAAGCAGCGTCGGGCACTAGCATTCTGAGCTGTGGATTCTGCAGCCCAACGACCGTTAGTACTTCCCTGACGTCGATTAGTTTTGCCACCTATTATTCTCGTTTGAAAAGTGGAGAGAAGTGATTTCTAGTTAAGAGGGGTAGTCCATGCTTCCATTGAAAGTATCGCGCCAAACCCCGGCCACTACAATTGGGCAAACCCATTTGGAGGGATGAGGGCGGAGGGATGAGGAGGTGGGCGGCGCCCGCGTGACTCGCGGGTGGCGGATCGCGGGTGGGTCCATCCCGAAGGAAGAAGGATGATTGTCAGGGCTTCCCCGAAAGCTGATTAGCGATCCACTGTCTGCCCTCGGTCACCGAGCTATAAATTCCATAGAATGCAGGCAGGCCACATCCTTCGCCAAAACTGATCACGCCGGCCTGCACAAACGCCCCTGATTTATTCTTTACTAATAGCGGCCCGCCGCTATCACCTTGGCAGGCGTCTGCGCCACCGCTCTTCTTTCCCGCGCATAGCATCGAGCTCTGTAAGGGGGAATAGGACTTTCCGCATTCCCCGTCATCAACAATAGGAACATCCACGTAAAGGAGGGTCGGCGATGTTTTTCCTGCGCTCGTTACCCCCCAGCCCATTGCACGCCCTGCACCGTGCGAAATTACATCCTTTTTCGTGCTATCCGAAGTAAGGAAGACGGGCATGACTGAAGGATCCTGGCTCAAATGAAAGAGCGCGAAATCATAGACCAGACCCCGCAATATTTTTCCATTGGGCAGCTTCAAGTCGACGCGGTCGAACTTCGGGTGAGTTTGAATTCGACTCACCCTGTATTCCTTGATAGAGCTGCTCTTATCCAGCACAACGGCTTGCAATATGACTCGAATGTACTCGAGCGGAAAGTTGTTACAGTGCGCCGCGGACAAGACAACCTGCTTAGCAACTATTGTGCCCCCACAGAATTGCACCCAATCCCGTCGGATGGGATGCCATGCTTCGAATGCAACCATCCACGGATAGTCGCCGGCTTTCGCCTCGCCGTCCGGCTTGACGATCTGGGTTCTTATGGCGCCGGCTTTTTCCAGTTCCTCTATCCTCTCAGCCACCAACTTGTTAAGTTGCCCGGGTTTCTCTTTGTCCAGCTTATCTATGAGGGAACGGGGGTTGGCACCAAGTTCCACGCCACGAGCCATGATCGATGCTCTACTGAAGACCACCTTGGAAGCATCAGGTACTTTCTGTGCGAATGCAACGCCTGCGGTGGCCAATAGCAAGGAACACGCAGTAACCAATGGTTTTGCTCTATCCATGTAACCCCCTCTGGCCAGCGTGCGCGAAACGTTTCACATCAAAAGCATTGTGTGTCGGGGCTCGTTGATGAAAACGGCGGCGGCACGTTGGCTGTAGCTGCCGCGATATTGGCTTTCTGCCGGTTCGAAAGTAGGATGTAGTACAAGGCCTCTGCGGCCTGCTTATCGGGCTGCGAACTCGGATTTTTTGAACATGCAGCCAAATAGTCGGAGTTGCTCTTTAGAGCGGACGCATGCGCAGAGTAATAGTTTGCCAAGTATGTATTCGCTTGCAATTCAGCAGCGGCTTGACCCGCGGGAAGAATCGCATTGCCAATCGCCTTGGAGATATCCGATGTGCTGCCGCTCACGGCCTTGGAAAACGCAGCCAGGAACAGGCTGGGGTCGCCTACTTCATGAAGTGTTGCAGTTATAGTAATTGGGAAATATGCCCCCTCTTCCTTTAGCGGCTTTGTCGGCTTGATTATGGGCAGGCTCGACCAATTAGTCTGGGCGTCAACAAGTGCTTCATCCGAAATTTGAGGCGAAGGCGTAATTCCAGGAATACTTAGCGCAATAGAAGCTGCCTTCAGGGCATCATTGTTTTCGGGCGAAGTGAGAGCCAAGCTAATGGTGACAGTCCGCTTCTTGGAGGATGACGGGTCAAGTAGCGACTTTGGGTAATAAAGTGCGACTAGCCGGGGTCGTACTATCGGTTCATATCCAGAACGGTCGAAGCCGATTTCGGCATAGAACTCGGGCACGGCTAGGCTTTTCGAATACAGTTCCTTTTGATCCTTAAGATGATCCTTGGCATATAGCGATTCAATTATCTGTTTTCCGTTCTTGCACGTTGCAGTGACGCCGCTATTGAAAGATTTGTCGTCACACCAGGCAGATGCCTTGGCATCTGTTTGCGTGTATGCGACGACGTAGCATCCAGGAGGGGCAGCGTCTATGCGGCCGCTCGAATCCTTGGAAACCCGATAGTAAAAGCGTGCGTTTGTCCCGACTGCAGTAAAGCCTTTCTTGTCGGCGTCCGCAGCTTCTGCAAGCGCCATGGCCGGTATTCCGACTAGGGCGGAAATTGCGTTGCCCGCAAGGATGTTAGCTAGGGAGCCAAGAAGTGGAGCGCCTCGTTCTACTTGAAGGGGTTCCGGAATCGAAGGGCACCGATCAACAGGCCACGCATAAAACGCGTGTGTATCAGTAACTGAAGGAGCATGTGGAAGAATACTGCACCCCGCAACTTGCAGAATACCTAGCAGAAAGTACGCCCTGCTTATGCCAAGCTGTCGCATGGATCCTCTCGTTGAAAATTGGCGGTGTTCGAAACAGCGCGTGTTTGGAACGTACTAGTAATCGGGTCAAACCCGACTTTTCTTAAAGTATCGCGCCAAACCCCGGCCCCTGCCACTCTTGTGGCGGTGATGAGTGATGGGGCCGAGGGTGCGCGCGAGTCGCAGCCACACGCCCTTTGTTTTCATGACATATTCATGCACCGCTATGGCTGAACGCTGTCAGGGGCGCTCTACAAAACGTGTCGGGGAAACTCCTACGTGCAAGTCGAAAGTCGAAAGTCGAAAGTCGAAAGTCGGAAGGGTGACCTGGTTTTCGTCACTTCTCTATGCCTGCCCGCAACGCGGCGCGATCGACTTCAGCCCCTTTGATGTAAATCTTCGCGATCCGCCGCGTGTTCCGGATGTCGTCGAGCGGGTTCGCGTCGAGCACCAGGAAGTCGGCGCTCTTCCCCGGCGCAAGGGTTCCGGTGTTCTTGAGCTCGAGATATTCGGCCGGCCGGCTGGTCGCCGCGACGATCACCTGCATCGGCGTCATTCCAAACGTTACGGGGTCAGGTCTTGAAACTTGAATTTTCAAGATTCAAGACCTGACCCCCTTGGATTACATACGCCCATTTGTCGAAGGCGAAAGGAGGAAAGCGAAAGGAGGAAGGCGTAATGACAAATAATGGGGTCAGACTCGATTGATCGCGCAGAATCAATCGAGTTTGACCCTTTTGATCGGACTCTGACCCCCAGCGGGGCGTTACCCCCGCCATCTACAAGGGTGCACCAGCTATTTATTTGGCGGAGTTGGGTCCGGGCTTGGTGGTGGCACCTTTGGAATTACTATTCTTGTGTCCGGCGTCGGGCTTCTGTCCGGTGTGTACCGGGGTTGCGGAGGGCTTTTCTCCGGTAGGTGGCGGGGTTGGGGTGGTGCTGGCGGGTTCTTTCTTTCGCTCATCCTCAGTTCCCTGTGAAATATATTGTGCAACATCAGAAAAATTTATCGCTGCGACTGCTAGGCCGGACAAGAAGCAAACAAACGACGAAACAGCAAGACCTAATATAAATTTGTCAGCCTTTCTTGCTCGAAGCTCATCCTGCTGCAAGAGTTCATTCCACACTATCGCGTCTTGGCCGATGTAGTTGTGAACATCCTGGCGCCATCCTTTAAACATCAGCCAGATTCGAATATTGCGACTGAAATGGTAGAGGCCGAGAAAAACCAATCCCCCAACGAAGAACGACAACGCAACTTTGGGCCAAAGCAAAGCGCGGAGATTTCCCATTGCTCCGAAAAAGCTAAGTGCTGCTGCCATTGCACCAGCATTTATGACAAGGAGAAATTTAACCGCCTCTTCACCCCATGTGTCGGCAACGTCGCTGTACTGTTTCCAGCGCGTGTCAATGTACTGCTTACGCTCTATTTGAAGCGTCGGCGGCGTCTGAGACCACTTCATATAGCAAGGTAGGGACGGTGATAAGTGACAGCACCATACTACCCCCAGTGAAGCGGCGCAAGAAAATGGGGCCGGACTGACTAAACCGGGGACAGACCACGGTTTCTGCGGAAAGTATCGCGTCAAACCCCGCCGGGCGCCACCGCGGGCGCGAAGCGCCCTACGGCGCGTGACGAGATGTGAGTGACGAGGTAAGGGTGACGGGACTTCCCGCAGTGCGGTACCTTATCCCCTATCCCTTATCACGCCGTTTCTATCTTGCTTCCGCCTCCAATAGTTTTGGAGGCTTGGCCATCAGGAAAAACA
>CAZYAH010000064.1:0-9495 GCA_964645595.1 uncultured Alicyclobacillaceae bacterium
CGGGATCGAACGACTTCGCAGAAGCGGTCCGGACGGCGGTGATCAACAAGCGCGCCGGCGGCATGGGGCTCATCTCTGGCCGCAAGGCGTTCCAACGCCCGATGGACGAAGGCGTCAAGTTGCTCAACGCCATCCAGGACGTCTACCTCTGCGAAGACATCACCATCGCGTAAGTTGATTCTTGGGGCCGCTAGCCTCGGGTTGTTCGCCCGGTTCGCGGACGAGTGCTGCGGATGACACTCTCCAAATCGTCTCATACTACGTGGGGGGTGATGATTTGGGGCAGCACAACCAGTTTGAACCGGGCTGGGAAGTTCCGAACGACGGCGAATACGTCGAAGTGGGCGAACACCCGGACAGCGGCAACCTGCACAAGCCGAAGAAAGTACACTTGCGCAAAGGGGACAGGTTTCCCCCGACGAGCAATCCGAATCGCAAGTGGACGCGCAATCGAAACAAGTGAACCAACGGACTGGCCGTCTTTCACGGTTCAGTCCGTTTTTACTTGTCCGTGCGCATACTGCCGCGGCGACAACTGCGCATATCCAATGTAGGTAAGAATCCACCCAATCAGCATCACGACCCAAAATATCCCCGGCCAGCCAAGACGGGCGGCGCTTCCCGCTGACGAAATCAAGACCACGCCGAGAGCCAGCCACACGTTGCCAAGGAAGAACCGGCTGATGTTTTTGCCCCGCAGGTACTTCCACGCCGACCACAATGCCACCCCGATGACCGCGGCGGCGCCAAATGTATTCAAGGCAATCAGTGGGACAAGCCATGCACCCGGCTGGATAATCCCCGTTCCCGCCCCGCCGGAGAGGGCAGCCAGTTTGTCCGCTGAATAGGGTTGACGGAACATCAAGACACTGCCCACGGCGCCCACCACGAGGACGACCGCGGCGAGTCCGTAGACCCAGCGCTTCGCCAACACGAGCGCGAGACTGCCAAGTCCCATGATGGACGGCATCCACATCGCGCCGAGCAGATAATAGATGAAAAACCAGGTGGGACTGTGAGGCGAAGTTTGGATGGTTATGAAGTACGCCAGTGATGCAACGGCGGAGGCAGCCAGCGCGATTGTCCAGAAGAGGTGACTCGTCCGCTGGTGCCGCAGGTATCCGCGCAGCACCCGGCCGGTGAACCAGGCACAGATCATCGCTACGAGCAAAGCCGGAACGGTGGACAACGGGGTCACCTTCCTTCCGTACTGGATCTTTCCTGTTTTGTACACGTATTGTACACGTGTCTTAATCTTCAATACAACTTTGTTGCAAGCGCATTCACGGTGGGTTGAACGAATGATTCGCCTCCCTCATAATGGGGGGTGAAGTCGGTTACGCTGTCTTTCGAATATTCTGGCGTAGCGCGAAGGAGGTTGTCATGCACAACACGACTACACGTTCCAGCGACGTCATCGCCCTGACAGAGAAGTACGGCGCGCACAACTACCATCCACTGCCTGTGGTCATTTCGCGCGCTGAGCGGATCTGGGTGGAAGATCCGGAAGGAAACCGTTACATGGATATGCTCAGCGCCTATTCTGCGCTGAACCAGGGTCACCGGCACCCGCGCATCATTCAGGCGCTCAAGGACCAGGCGGACAAAGTTACGCTAACGTCCCGCGCGTTTCACAGCGACCAACTTGGACCGTTTTACGAAAAGCTGGCGAAGCTGACCAACAAGGACATGATTCTGCCAATGAACACCGGGGCAGAAGCGGTTGAAACGGCCATCAAGGCGGTCCGCCGGTGGGCGTACGACGTCAAAGGAGTGCCCGACAACCAGGCTGAAATTATTGTCTGCACAAACAACTTCCACGGCCGAACCACCACCGTTATCTCGATGTCATCCGCGGAAGAGTACAAGCGCGGCTTCGGTCCGCTGACACCGGGCTTCAAGATTATCCCGTACGGAGACATCGAAGCGCTGAAAGAAGCGATTACGCCGAACACCGCAGCGTTTCTCGTCGAACCGATTCAAGGGGAAGCCGGTATTATCATCCCGCCTGAAGGGTACCTGGCTCAGGCTGCGGAGGTTTGCCGCAAGAACAACGTCTTGTTTGTCGCCGACGAAATCCAGACCGGATTTGGCCGTACTGGAAAACTGTTCGCGTGCGAATGGGAAAACGTGGTCCCCGATGTCTATATCATGGGTAAAGCGCTCGGCGGCGGCGTCTTCCCCATCTCTGCCGTCGCGGCGAACAAAGAAATTCTCGGCGTCTTCGAACCGGGCTCCCACGGCTCCACCTTCGGTGGCAATCCACTCGGCTGCGCAGTCGCCATCGCCGCGCTCGATGTCATCATCGAGGAAAACCTCCCGCAGCGTTCCTTGGAACTCGGCGAGTATTTCTTGAACGGCCTCAAATCGATTCAGAACCCAGTCATCAAAGAGGTCCGGGGACGCGGTCTGTTCATCGGCGTGGAATTGTACGAATCTGCGCGTCCATATTGCGAGGCTCTGTTGCGCAAGGGACTGCTGTGCAAGGAGACGCACGAAAACGTCATTCGCTTTGCACCGCCCCTCATCATTACCAAAGAGGAACTCGACGACGCCCTGCAACGCATTCGGGAAGTGCTTGGCGCAGAGCACTGAACCGATGGAGAACTCAAGACGGAGAACTCCATCTGAAAAACACGGAACGGGAATCACCGTTCCGTGTTTTTCTTTAGGTTTGAAAGGTAGGTGGTGTACTTCAAGATCAGCAAGGTCAGTCCGACGAAGACAAACACACCGAAGGCAAACAGGATCAGTTGCACGGTTCATCCCTCCATTCACGGCAGGGTTGGCGGCGCTATGGGGTCAAATGCTGACCGCACCAGGCGGCAAATTCCCCGACGGTCATCACATTTTCCACGAGCAAGATCACGACACTCGAGATTACCGTGTACAGCCAAACATTCATGGCCACTGGGAAGAACTGATTGATCTTGCGCTTGCTGCCGTAGCCTGAATACCACCCGGCCACCGCCAGCAGAATGACGCAGAGAACGTCGAGCAGAAACTCAACGGCTGCAGTCGGCGCGTAAATCGTGCCGACCTGCGGACTGTAATTCGCGAACCAAAGCATTAGGCGAAACTGAGTGATGGTCGTGACCACGAAACTGATGGTGGTCAGCGCCAGCGTCAGGTTAAACGCCTTCCACTTGTCGCGCTTAAAGAACGACGCAGCGACAAACAACAGCACGGCGGACACGATGGACAACAGAACCGTAACATACGGGAGTTGCGTCAGGTATTGGTCGTGGAGCTTGAACTTGGCCGGATCCCAGCCCCGCAAGTACACGTTGGTAGCCACGAAGGTGGCGGTCATAAACGTCAGCGCAACCAGACCTGCCCAGGTCGCCAGATTGGCATTCCCCTGGTGGTCGATGTTCTCATTGTGGTCAAAATGGGCATTGGCATGTGCGTGCTCAACAGCCATCCTTGAACCTCCTCTCCCAGTGTCAGTCAGTCGCACCGCGCTCGAAGGGGCACAACAGTCGCTCGCGCGCGTTCCCGCGAACTCGCGTTCCGGCTGGCCATTCGTGCGGTGACGGCTACCCACGTCATCACGGCGACCATGGCCCCCGCGTTTGACCAGTGCAGCGTGGTGATAATAAAGTCCAGCCGGGAAGTCAGTGAAGCAATGCCAAGTGTCAATTGCAGCACCACGAGCCCGAGGAGGATCGCTGCGCTCTTGACGTACAATTTCAGTTGCAGTGCTCGATAAAACAGCCACATCGCTGCAAACGCCACAAACATTCCGGACAGGATGTGCAGGACCAATAGGCCAATGGACATCGGCAGGGACGGAGACGTCGTCTGGCCGTGACTTGCCAGGTAGTTGTTCATCCCGTAGAGCGCCTCTCCCGCGCCAGTGTGACGCAGTACACCACCCATCAGTACCGTAAGCCCGCCGATGACGAGCACTGCCCACGCCGTCGGTGCCATTTGTGCCTGGCTCGAATCGGGCCATTTTTGGCCGCTGCGCCGTTCCACGGTAGAGCGATAGGATTCAGCCGTCAGCGCCACGTAAATGCCCAGCAGAAACATACTGTTGACGACGTCAATGGTCGTGACCGCGCCGGGCAGTACAAAGAGCACAATCATTCCGCTGACAACAATCTGTACTGCCAGCAGTGCCACAGCCAGTGTCGAGATGGCGACGAGCACCTTGTTGCTGCGGTATTTCCACCAGATGCGCGCCGCAATGCCTACAACGAAAAGGGCGACGACGAGCGCTGTCACTCGGTGAACGAAGACCAGACCGACCGGACCGCTCAACGGCGGAAGCATCTCACCCGCGCACAGCGGCCAATCCGGACACGCAAACCCCGCATCCTCGCCAACCACAATTCCCCCAAGCGCCATTTGGATCCCTAGGAGGACCGTTGTGACAAGGGGCAACCGGTAGCTCATCCATCCACCCCTCTCCCGCTGGTTGCGTCCTCGACCTCGCCTTAGCCCGCTGCGACCTCGCTCGGTTTGTACGGTTGATACGGGTTCTCCGTGACCACCGGAAGTTCGGTGAAGTTATGCTCCGGCGGCGGCGAAGCCACGGTCCACTCGAGGGTTCGCGCTCCCCACGGGTTGCTGCCAACCTTTTTGCCGTACTTCGCCGAGTAAAATAGGTTAAAGAGAATAATTAGCGTGCCAACGCCGAGAATGTATGACCCAATGGTTGCGACATCGTTCCAGAACTGGAATTCCGGCGCATAGGTTCCGTAGCGACGCGGCATGCCGGCCAATCCGACGAGGTGCATCGGGAAGAATGTCACCTGGGTACCGATGAAGTAGAGCCAGAATGAGACGTACCCCAACGTGCGGTTGAACATGCGCCCCGTCACTTTCGGGAACCAGTAGTGCAGCCCCGCCATGATGGTCATGACGCTGCCGCCGAAGAGTACGTAGTGGATGTGCGCTACGACGAAGTACGTGTCGTGCAGGTGCATGTCGAGTGGCACGGCGGCGACGATGGTGCCGCTGAAGCCGCCAATGATGAATGATCCGATGAATCCGAGCGACGCGTACATCATCGGCACGGTGTACTCGACGGCGCCGCGCCACATGGTCGCCAGCCAGTTAAAGATTTTCACGGAGGTCGGCACGGCGATGATCAGCGAGGAAATCATGAACGGAATCCCGGCTGACATCTGCATGCCGGCCACAAACATGTGGTGCGCCCACACGAAGAAACCGAGGAAGCCAATCGCGATGCTGGAGTAGGCAATGGCGTGGTAACCGAATATGGGTTTGCGCGAAAACACCGGAAGGATCTCAGAGATAATGCCGAACGCGGGAAGAATCATGATGTACACAGCCGGGTGCGAGTAGAACCAGAACAGGTGCTGGTACATCATCGGATCGCCGCCTGCCTGCGAGTTGTAGAAGACTGTGCCGAAATGGCGGTCTGCCAGAATGGTCGTCACCGCGCCGGCGAGTGCGGGCGTACCGAAGAGCTGCATGTAGGCGGTCACCAGCATACTCCAGACGAACAGCGGCATGCGGTTGTACGTCATCCCCGGAGCGCGCATCCTTTGAATTGTCACGATAAAGTTAATTGCGCCGAGGATAGAAGACAGACCGGCGATGTGCACGGCGGTAATCCACAGGTCCATACCTGCTCCCGGAGCCTGTACGCTGTACGGTGGGTACGACGTCCACCCGGCGTCCGGCATGCCGAAGAACATGCTGGCCAGCAGGATGATGCCAGACGCGAGGTACAGCCAGTAACTCAACGCGTTCATCCGCGGAAACGCCATGTCGCGGGCGCCAATCATTAGCGGCACGAGGTAGTTGCCGAACGCCCCCGTGAGCAGCGGGATGATGACCGCGAAGATCATCACCGTGGCGTGCATCGTGAAGAATTCGTTGTACAATTGCGGATTGAACGTTCCCGACGGAAACAGCAGGTCCGTCCGGACCAGCAGGGCAAACAGTCCGCCGAGCAGGAAGAAGAAAAGGGATGTGACGCCGTACATGATGCCAATCTTCTTGTGGTCGACCGTGAACACCCACTCACGGATAAACGACCGCCGCGGCGCCTGAATCACTGCCTCCATATTGTCACCACCTTGACCTTGTTGTGTCTTGCAACGTGGATGGAAACGGATTCATGATCCGTTCCTGACGCACTCTGCCGACTGACGTCGCGCGCCTATTGTCCGGATTTCTGCTTCGCCAATTCGTTTTGTTTCCAGCTTTCATAGTCTGCTGGCGACATCACCTTCAACTTCGCGTCCATAATGGAGTGCCCCGTACCACAGAACTGGTCGCAGGGAACGTCGAACGTTTGGCCGACCTTGCCTGGGTCCGCGTTGATCCAAAACTCCGTCTGCCGGCCGGGCAGGGCATCTTGCTGAATGCGTACGGCTGGTATGTAGAAACCGTGGATGACATCGCCGGAAGTGATTTGGAACAACACGTTCTCGCCCGCTGGAACTCTCAAGTCGTTTCTCGTCTTCAGGCCGTTCGGATATTCAAACTCCCAGTACCACATGTGTCCCGTGACCTTGATGATCTCCGGTTTTGCGGGCGGCGTTTGCAGGTCGTACACATACCTTACGCTGATGGCTCCCATAACTACGAGAATGGCTGCAGGAATAAGAGTCCAGAGGATTTCGAGTTTGTTGTTGCCGTGAACGTTGACGCCAACTTGATTGGTTTTGGTGCGGCGGTAGCGAATCAGAAAGGTAATCAGTAGAACTTCAACGAGGACGAAAAAGAACGTGATGACGGCCAACATAATGTAGAACAGTCCGTCGACGCTGTGGGCCATCTGCGTCAACTGGGTTGGAAGCCAAGACGAATTCCCCACACAACCCCCTCCTCGGCTGGTATCACCAATTGCTACTAATTCTTGCACCGAGTTTCCGCGACATTTCTATCAGACAACTCAGACAAATAGAACGACAGTGGACCCTCTCTTCACACTTCCATATTTATTCGCGTTCAGTTTACCATACGCAGACTCGCGTCAGTCAAGCGATGGAAACAAGGTGAGCGTGTCCGCTCACCTTGTTTCCGTCACCAGTCTGTCGCCATCCCTCGCCTTTGTATATGCGAAGACAAGGCCGGTGGTGGCCAGCGCGATAATTCCCGCCACCACAAACGGGAGATCGCTCCCCAGTTGATAGAGGAACGTCGCGAGCAGCGGCCCGACAATGCGGGCGAGGCTGTCCATCGACGACAACAGTCCAGACGCCAGGCCCTGCCCCACCGTGGTTTCCTTGGTGATGACCGACGTCAGCGTCGGCTTGATCACGGTATTCCCGGCTCCGAACAACGTCATAAACAATGCCGCAGTGACAAAGTTGCTGGAAAAGAGAATGGAAAACAGACCAATTCCCGAGACAACCAGGCCGATGTACATGGTTTGAACTTCCTTGCCGTGCTTCACGCGCTGCACGATGCCCCCCTGAATGAGTGCGCCGACAATCCCCGATATGAAGAACATCGCACCGACCTGACCAGGCGTGACGTGGATCTTCTCCATCTCAAAATACTGAAAGCACCCTTCGAGCGCGGCGACCGAGAACTGGGCGACAAAGTCGACCATGTACAAGTACTTGAGCGGCCCCGCGAACGCTGCCCAGCGCGATCCGCTGGCATCCATCGCCCGCGTTCCAGCGTTTGGCGCGTGCGATTCGCGAAGCGCAACCAGGCCCCACAGCGCGTTCAAGAAAGCGAGCCCCGCCGCCGCAAAAAACGGCACTTCGACGCCAAATCTGCTGAGAAATCCCCCGATACCCGGGCCCAGAATAAATCCCATGCCAATCGCCATACCTGCGAACGCCATCCCGCGCGTCCGATCTTCCACGCCCGTTACATCCGCGATATAGGCCATTGCCGTAGCCGTCACGGCGCCAGAAAAGCCGCCGCCGATAATTCTTGCGACGTACATGAGCCACAGGCAATTGGACGCCATCCCGAATACGAAGAAGCTCACAGCAAATCCGAGCAACCCCGTAATCAGGACCGGTTTCCGGCCAATGCGGTCGGACAATCTGCCCCACCACGGAGAAATGAAAAACGCGACCGCTGAGTAAACGGCCAGCATCATGCCGAGTTGGAAAGGCTCCGCCCCGACGTTTTGAACCATCACCGGCAAAACCGGGATAATGAGTCCGAATCCAATGAACACGGTGACCAGCATCAACAGAATCACGGCGAGTTTTTTCACCACGTCAATTCCGCCTCCTTCAACACATCCAGAATAGCACGTGGCTCATCCAATCCAAAGAAACAAGCATAGGCCGCGCGCCAGTTTTCCCAGCCTCTGTCACAGATTTCTCCGAATTTCCCGCCGGACAGTGTAGTGGCTCAGAGGCGGTTGCAGTATAATCGGCGTCGGGCAGATCTACAAACTGCGTGTCAACAATCTTTTCGAATGGCCCTGAAGGGACGTTGCGGGATGCAGGTTGCAGGGAAGGATACAGACAAGCGGATCAAGCGGAACCGCACATTCATGCTGGTTGCGCTGTGTGGCATCCTGGCCATCACCGGTTTGTTGTACCTTGCAATGAAGGATATTGCCGCGAAACGCAGAGCGGAACACAAGCAGTCGTTCATGAGCTACGTCACGGAACACCATCTGGGAACGCTCGTCGAGATTGACAGCGGCACCGGGCTGGACCCGATGTCGTACGTGCTGGAGGTAAACCAACCTGTCGCCGACTCGGAAAAGGTTTCATTTGCCCTGGATCTGCTGCACCGCTACAACCAATACGACCACGGCACGCTACTCAGCATCGCCTATGTGAAGCCTGGCACCAATCAGCACAAGCCGATTGCGGAAGCACATTACAACCCTGTCAATCACACGGTTTCCCTGACGGTTCATTTGGACTCTGGCGAAACAAAAACCATCGTGCAAAACGTCAATTGGTAGTGAGGAACTGTATCGCCGCGGTCATGGATTGGAGGAGAGTCGCATGCTAGTCTGGATGAGCGGACTGACTGCGTTTGTAGTCTGCTTTGCAACAGTTCCGTACATCCGGCGATTGGCCTTTCGCTGGAAATTTCTCGACCAGCCGAACTCGCGCAAAATTCACAAAGACCCAATTCCGCTCCTCGGGGGTGTGTCCATATTCATCGCCTTCCTGGCCGCGACGGGCGCAGTGGCACTGTTCCAGCATCAGCTGTCGCCCCCGCACATCGGTGTCCTGCTCGGCGCCCTGCTGTTGTTCGGCATCGGGTTGGTGGATGATTACTACAAGACGCGCGGCCGCGATTTCTCGCCGTTTCCGCGCCTGGTCATGCAGCTCGTTTCCGCTGGACTCGTCGCCGGATTCGGCGGCACCGTGAGCAAGCTTTCCGTTCCGTTCGGCCACCATGCGTTTGTCGCCATTCCCCATTGGCTGTCCATCGTGATCACCATTGTCTGGATTGTCGGCGTCATCAACGTGTTCAACTTTCTCGACGGCCTCGACGGGCTGGCCGCCGGCATTGCTTCGATTGCCGCGATGACGTTGATGTTTGTCGCACTCATTAAAGGTGATCTCGATTCTGCCG
>CAZYAH010000065.1:0-9493 GCA_964645595.1 uncultured Alicyclobacillaceae bacterium
CAGAGGAGGAAAATCCGTGATTGACTTGTGGTTCGTCCGGCACGGCCAAACCGACTGGAATGTGGAGGGCCGCTTGCAGGGCTGGCTCGATGTTCCGCTAAACCACGTCGGCCGCCAGCAGGCGGAACGACTGGCCCACGCAATCCGAAATGTCCCGATTCAGCAGATTTTCTCGAGTGATCTCATCCGCGCCCGGGAAACCGCCCAGATTCTTGCGCGCGGGCGAACTTGCCCCGTCCGCCTGGAACCCCTGTTGCGAGAGCGGCGGTTTGGTCTCCTCGAAGGACGGCGGCGGTCAGAACTGACCGGGCGTCTGTCCGCACAACAGCCCTTGCCGTATCCTCCGATTGACAGGGCGCTTCGCGACGAGGAACCGGAATGCGACTTTTTGGGCCGGGCTCGCGCGTTTCTGGAGCAAATGGCCGCGGAACCGTGCGAGGGACGCGTCCTCGCCGTCACCCACGGAGGCTATGTCCGCGCCGTCCTGACGGTACTGAGACACGAACCGCCCGCTCGGGTACACAACACAAGTGTCACCCAAGTGCGTTGGCACGATGGCTCGTGGTCGGTTGAAGTGGTGGACTGGGCCGAACACCTGCAGGACGGTTCTGACCACCCGGCACTGGAAAGCGACCTCGCCAGATAACCTTGTCCACAACAAGCGGAGGGTCCGCAGGAGACCCTCCGCCGTTGTTTCGTTTTACCCAAGTAATGGGTTCCATCGTCCGCACAGATTCACGACTCGGTAAACTGGAATCGCAACACCGGATGGCGCGCGGCTGTGGTCTCGTCAAGGCGACCGACAACGGTTCTGTGCGGCGCTTCCTTGACGTATTCGGGATTCGTCTCGACCTCTTCCGCAATTTTCAACATGATATCCGCGAACTCGTCCAGCGTTTCCAGACTTTCGGTCTCTGTCGGCTCAATCATCAGGCACTCTTCCACGATGAGCGGGAAGTAGATGGTCGGAGGATGAATGCCGAAGTCGAGCAACCTCTTCGCGATGTCCAGAGTTTTTACGCCGAGCTTTTTCTGCCTCTTGCCGGACAGAACGAATTCGTGCTTGCACACTTTGTCAAAGGGCAAGTCAAACGCGCCCTGCAGCCGCCGCATCAGGTAATTCGCATTCAACACGGCGTGTTCCGAGACCATCTTCAGGCCGTCCGGCCCCATCGTCCGAATGTACGCGTAGGCGCGGACGAGAATGCCGAAGTTGCCGTAAAACCCCTTCACTTTGCCGATGGAGTTCGGGCGGTCCCAGTCCCAATCAAAGGTTCCGTCTTCCTTCCGAACCAACACCGGTTTCGGCAAGAAGGGCTCGAGAAAAGCCTTCACTCCTACCGGACCGGCCCCAGGCCCCCCGCCGCCGTGCGGCGTCGAGAAAGTCTTGTGCAAGTTCAAGTGGACGACGTCAAAGCCCATATCGCCTGGGCGTGCGTAGCCGAGGATGGCGTTCGCGTTCGCGCCGTCGTAGTAAAGCAGGCCGCCAGCCTCGTGCACGATTTTGGCAATTTCCACGATGTTCGTCTCAAACAGCCCCAGCGTACTTGGGTTCGTCAGCATCAAGGCGGCGGTGTCCGGGCCGACCACGGCGCGCAGAGCATCGAGGTCGACACTGCCGTCCTCGCGCGACGGAATGGTGATGGCTTTCAGGCCGGCCATTGTCACGCTTGCCGGGTTGGTTCCGTGCGCACTGTCCGGCACAATCACCTTGTCCCGCTTCTCGCCGCGGCTTCGGTGGTAGGCAGCAATCATCATCAGGCCGGTCCATTCGCCTTGCGCGCCGGCAGCCGGTTGCAGGCTGACTGTGTCCATGCCGGTGATCTCCGCGAGATACGTCTGCAGGTGATACATCAACTCAAGCGCGCCCTGTACCGTCTCCGCGGGCTGCAGCGGATGAATATTGGAAAAGCCGGGCAACTTCGCAGCGCGTTCGTTGCGCTTCGGGTTGTACTTCATCGTGCAGGAGCCGAGCGGATAGAAACCCGAGTCCACACCGTGGTTCCGGGTGGACAGAGCGGTAAAGTGGCGCACTACATCCACTTCGCTGACCTGCGGCAAGCGAGGGGCTTCTTCGCGAACAAACGCTGCAATTTCATCGAGGGGAGCTTCGGGAACGTCCAGATCCGGCAGTGTGTACGCTCGACGGCCATCCTGTCCCAGTTCGAAAATGAGAGGTTGGTCCCCAGCCCGTTGCAAGCTCATAGAAGTCCCTCCACTTCAGCAACCACCGTATCGAGGTCTGCTTTTGTCTTTGTCTCTGTTACGGCGAGCAACACGCAGTCTTCTAAGTCGTCGTAATACTGTCCGAGGTCCAGGCCAAACAGGATACCCTTTTCCAGCAGGGCTTCCTGGATGTTGGATACCGACTTCGGCAATTTGACGACGAATTCGTTGAACATTGGCGCCCGGAACGGAATCTCGACACCAGGCAACGCGGCCAGGCGATTTCGCAAGTAGTGCGCCTTGTGATAGTTCTGCAGGGCCAATTCTTTCATTCCTTCTCTGCCCATATAGGACAGGAACACGGTCGCGGCGAGGGCATTGAGCGCCTGGTTGCTGCAGATGTTGGACGACGCCTTTTCGCGGCGAATATGCTGTTCACGCGCCTGCAGCGTCAGCACGAAGCCGCGCCGCCCGTGCTTGTCCACTGTCTGGCCGACAATGCGCCCCGGCAACTTCCGCATGAGATCCTGGCGAGCCGCCATGATTCCAAGATACGGTCCCCCGTAAGACATGCTGTTGCCGAGCGACTGGCCTTCGGCCACCACAATGTCCGCCCCGAGACTTCCCGGCGGATTGAGTAGACCGAGAGCAATCGGGTACGTGCTGACCACGAGCAAGGCGCCGTGTTGATGAGCGAGATCGGCAACGGACTTCACGTCCTCCACGCAGCCAAAGAAGTTTGGGTACTGAACCATGACGCCGGCGACAGAATCGTCCAGGTGAGCCTCAAGGTCCGCCAGATCCATGACACCACCGCGATGCGCGATGGGAACGAGCTCGATGGACTGCCCAGACGCGTACGTGGACAGCACTGCGCGGTATTCAGGGTGAACCGTCGTCGCCACCAGCAACTTGTTCCGGCGCGTGTGCGAGCAACAGACAATGCCCGCTTCGCCGAAGGCCGTGGGACCGTCGTACATCGAGGCATTCGCCAAATCCATGCCGGTCAATTCGGAGACCATGGTCTGATATTCGAAGATGGCCTGTAACATCCCCTGGCTAATTTCGGGCTGATACGGTGTGTAAGACGTGTAAAACTCGGAACGGCTAATAATCGCTTCGACCACGCTGGGCTGATAATGTTCATAAGATCCCGCGCCAAGGAAACTGATCAGATCCGCAGTTGTGCGGTTCTTCGCCGCGAGCGACGCCATGTGGCGCTCGAGCGCCATCTCGGCCATTGCGGGAGGCAAATTCAAGGGGCGCTTCATCTTGACTTCGTCTGGGATGTCATTGAACAACTCGGAAGTATCGGAGATATTCAGATAGTCCAGCATCTTCTTCCGATCTTCCGCGGTGTGCGGGATGTAACTGAACGTCTTCACCGAGCTTTCCTCCAATGCGTTGAATTGGCTCCGCCAGCAAAGCGCCGCAATTTACTGGGACTTCGTCTCAGAGCGTTTGTAGAACGGCGTCTTGACCACGGTTGCAGGCATTTTCTTGCCGCGAATGTCGACAGTGACCTCTGTCCCGACGGAAGCGAATTCCACGTCCAGCAGCGCCAGAGCAATCGGCACTTTCAAGGTCGGCGACATCGTCCCGGAGGTCACGTGTCCAATTTGTTTGTCGCCGTGATAGACGCCGTAGTCGGCGCGCGGTATCCCCCGGCCGTTGACGACGAGTCCTACCACCTTGCGCCGCAATCCTTGCTCTTTTTGTGCAACCAAGGCATTTCTACCGATAAAGTCCCCTTTGTCCAGTTTTACAAACACGCCAAGCCCTGCCTCGAGCGGTGAGATGTCGTCGGTCAGCTCGTGGCCGTACAATGGGAGCCGAGCCTCGAGTCGCAGAGTGTCCCGCGCGCCGAGCCCACAGGGCACGAGACCATCGGCCTGGCCGGACTCGAGTATTGCTGTCCACAGAGCCTGTGCGTGCTCTGCAGGCGTGTACAGCTCGAATCCGTCCTCTCCGGTGTAACCAGTCCGGGAAATCACCACGGGCACGCCGAACGCTTTGCCTTCCACAAATCGGTAGTACTTGAGGTCAGACAGCGCCTCGTCCGTGCCGCGCTGCAATATCATCTCCGCAAGCGGCCCTTGCAGCGCCAACAACGCGATGTCAGCGGATCGGTTGACCAGTTGGACGTCAAGCGATCCGATGTGCGCCTGCAGCCACGCGTAGTCTTTGTCGATGTTGGCCGCATTGACCACCACCCAGTAGCGTTGCTCGGAGAAGCAGTAAACGAGCAGGTCGTCGACGCAGCCGCCGTGCTCGTTGGCCATCGGCGAGTACATCGCCATCCCCGGTTGCAATCGCCGAACGTCGTTCGTCACGACGGATTGGAGGAACGCTTGGCTGTCCGCCCCCGTGACCTCAAATTCCCCCATGTGCGATACGTCGAACAGTCCTGCCCGCTCGCGTACGCTTTCGTGTTCCTGCAGAATGCTGCTGAACTGAACCGGCATTTCCCAGCCGCCAAACTCCACCGTCTTCGCGCCATAGGCCTGATACAGTGGAAAAAGCGGCGTTCGCTTTAACTCTGCCATCGTCGGCGTACCCCCCCTTGTCCATGCCAGCAAACCTGTCCACACGGCATTTGTGTAAGATTTTTTCAATTTCGTCCATACTAGAGAGGCACCGTTGCAACAGATTGTCCTCGGAGGTATGCCCATTGAACGTTTCGACGCCGAAACCAGACTTCGCTGTGGACATGCCCCCCGTTGAGTGGCGCCTTGGGGATTTATCAACTGCGTTTACAGCATACCTAGAAAAAGTGTCGATTGGCAACCACACGTCTGCCGACTGGTCGCTCTTTCGCCTCAATGTGACAGCTACACAAGCGCGCTTGGCGAGGGATTTCGACGAACTGCTGGTTTTGGAACACATTCGGGGTTTCACACCGCTTCCACACCAGATTGCGACGGCGAAACAGGTTTTGCAAGAACTGCACGGCCGAGCCATTCTCGCAGACGAGGTGGGACTCGGCAAAACCATTGAAGCGGGGCTGATTATCAAAGAGTACCTGCTGCGCGGGCTCGCCAGGAAAGTCCTTGTGCTGGTGCCCGCTTCCCTCGTCCTGCAGTGGACTCGCGAACTGAACGAAAAGTTTCGGATTCCTGCCTACGCGCAGAAAAACGAGTGGAACTGGACGCAATCGGACGTCATTGTCGCATCGCTGGACACCGCCAAGCGGGAACCTCACAAGTCCGCGATTCTCAACGTGCAGTGGGACATTGTCGTAGTGGACGAGGCCCACAAATTGAAAAACAGCCGCACAAAAAATTGGCAAATGGTCAACCAGATTCCAAACAAGTACATGCTGTTGCTCACGGCAACACCCATTCAGAACAATCTCAAAGAACTCCACACTCTGATAACCCTGCTGAAACCAGGCCATCTTGGCAACAGCGCCGAATTCGCCGTGCAGCACTTGCAATCTGCCCGGGAGCCGAAAGATCCGGTACAGCTAAAGTCCCAGCTCACCAACGTGATGATCCGGAACCGACGCCTCGACGGCGCGACCGCGCTGCCCCAGCGCCACGTGTCGGTGGTTCCCCTCGAACTGAGTCCAGAGGAGCGGACGTTGTACGATGCCGTACACAGTTTTCTGAAGGACGAATACGCCAACCGGGTAGAGTCGCGTGGTTCCGTCTTGCCTCTGATTACCTTGCAGCGCGAGATCTGTTCTTCGCCTTATGCTGCGATGATTACACTCGAAAGAATGTACAAACGGGCGAAGTCCGAAGCGGTTCGCGATGCGGTATCGCGGCTGCTTCGTTTAGCCGAGGGCATCCGCACGTATACCAAAGTTGAGAAAGTTTTGGAAATGGTAGATCAGATTGACGATAAATGCATTGTGTTCACGGAATACCGGGCGACGCAGGACTTTCTCTTGTACATGTTGCGCCGGCGCGGCGTCCCGGCCGTGCCGTTCCGGGGCGGATTCAAGCGCAGCAAGAAAGACTGGATGAAAGACTTGTTTGCAAACAAGATGAAGGTGCTCGTTGCGACCGAGTCGGGGGGCGAAGGAATTAACCTGCAGTTCTGCCACCACATGATAAACTTTGACCTCCCGTGGAACCCGATGAAGCTCGAGCAGCGGATCGGGCGCATTCACCGGCTCGGCCAGGAACACGAAGTGCACATCTACAACCTGTCGACCCAAAACACCATCGAGGCGCACATCGTGGAATTGCTGCAGGAGAAAATCCGCATGTTTGAACTTGTCATCGGCGAGTTGGACTACATTGTCGGCGACTATCAACTTGGCGACAAACTCGAAAAGAACATTCTCAAATGGGCGCTCACGAGCAAGTCAGAGGATGAACTGAAGCAACGGCTCAACGAGTACGGAGACGAATGGTTGCGACACATCGAGGAGACATCGAAATGAACACAATTCCGCTGCGCACAGCTGGGGAGCGGGTGGCGTTCTGCGACGCGTACTTTTCCGCCGTAAACGCCCCGGTCGTGTACCAGTCCAAGGATTATCGGGAATACCAACTGCCACGAGATGTCGACAAAGAGTTGACGGATAGGCCGTTCTACTGGATGTGGGTGGAACAGACGCATCAGGAAGTACCTCCCACCGTCCTCCGATTAGCGTTTACGGAGGAATCGTTGCAGAGGGAGAACGAGCGTCTGCGCAAGGAAGCGTTGGAAGAGGCCGAACGCCAGCCACTGACTGAGATTCAGCGCATGTTTTTTCGACCACCCACCGCGGAACTGGTTACCTTAGGCTCCTTTCGCCTCGACAAAATTTACGCATCCCTGGATGTCCGGGGACGGTTCGCGTGCGTTGCGCCAACTGCGTGGAACGAGGCCCAGGCGCTGGTGCCGTGGCTGATGATCAACGGGACCGTTTCGTACCGCTGCGACTCGGTAGAACAGGAATTCGTCTCCGCCGGAGTATGCCTCGTAAACGGGCAAGTGGTGGAACGGTTTTACGACATGATTCAAAAAATCGCCATGAAGCCGGTCCGGCCCAAACATTTGACGAAGAACGCGGAACTGACTGTGGAACAGGGTCTTGAGCGATTTCGCAAGCACCTGGTCGGGCGCCTGGCTGGCCAATCGCACGACTGGGCAAAATCCGCCGCAGAGCGGCTCGAGCGCGAGGTGCAGCAGATTCGCACCTACTACCGCAGCATCATGGCGGACGTGCCAGACCACGAAAAACCGCTGGTAGAAGCGGAGCGGGCGCGCAAAGAGCGGGACCTAGTCGAGCGAACGCAGCCTACCATCGACGTCGACATCAAACAAATGGCCCTGGTTGGGCTCGTCGAGCGGTAACCCCCGCCCGCCGTTGCCTAGGTCAGGGACTGCAGGTGCCGCTGGCGAGCATCCTCGCCGTCCATTTTGGCAAGTTTGCACATATGCATGATGCGGCTTCGCAACGGGCCTGCCGAATCGTGCAAATCGACCCCGTTTTTGCGGTAGATGTCAGGCGGCGCGTAGTTGCTCGTGAACCAAGTGGGCAACTTGCTGTGAAAGCGATGATTCACAATCCGGAACAACTTTTCGAGCGTAAAGTCGTTCGCCCGCTCCTGGGCAAATTCGTCAATGACCAGCACGGGCACCGTCGCGTACGCTTCGAGCATGGGCTCCAGGTCGCCGTTGTCCGCGAGGATGTGGCGCATCTTGTCGAAAATGGAATCGGATCGGACGAACAGGCAGGGAATCCCCCGTTCGTACAACCGGTTCACGACGGCGAGCACAAGGTGGGTCTTGCCGACGCCGGGTGGCCCGAAGATATACAATCCGCTCATGGTTTGCCCGACTTCGAACGTATTCGCGAACTGTTCTGCATAGCGTAGGAGTTTTGGGTACTTTCGCCGCTGTTCCACAGGAAAATTGGAAAACTGAAACGACTTGTCCTCGGGTAAAGCCCCGGAGATGCGCCGCCACCGCTCTGCACGTCTGCGCATCTGGTCTTCCATGTAGGGACGACACCGCCGTACCCCGACCGTCAACTGGTCCCCGTACCGCTCCAGCTCCTGTTCGAAGCCCTGCAGGTCACCTTCCTTGCCGCAGTGGGCAAAGCCGGTACAGGCGGCACAAATTTTCGCCTGACGCAAATACTCGAGCAACAGCAGCCGATGTTTCTCAATCGTGGCGTCAGATAGCCCCCATTCGTTCAACTGAGGGATGGCTCGCCGAAAGTATTGAGCGTCGTACTGCAGGTACTTGTGGTCAGCGGAAACTGGCAGCAAGTCTTTTATATGTTGCACCAGAGCACACTCTCCCTTGGCTAGTCACACCCACAGAGGTCAACTCCGTCACGGAACGCCCAACAGGCCGACAATCTCGTCCACGATGTCTTCCACTTTGCGACCGTCGACCAAAACTTTGCAGTGACAGCACTCTTGGTAGAACGAACTGCGCTCCCGCAACAGTTGACGGAGCCGCTCATCCAAGTTCTGGCCGCCGCTCTGCAAGACCGGCCGCGTTCCCGGAGCGTTTCGCAACCGTTCCGACAAGGTCGCCACGGACGCATCCAACCAAACGGTGAACCAACGGTGGCGCAGATTGTGGCGAGACTGTGCGCTCAAGACCGTTCCTCCTCCAGTTGCGAGGACACACGGTAGGTCCTGCGCATCATTCGCCACACTGCACAATTGTTCTTCTTCAAACTCGCGAAACCACCGCTCGCCCTTGTCTTCGAAGATTTTCCATATGGGCGCACTGGCACGCCGCTCAATCCACTCGTCGAGGTCCACAAAGCGGCAGCCTAACCGTTCTCCCAACATGCGTCCAACGGAGGTCTTTCCAGAACCCATCATGCCAATTAACGCGACGTTCTTTCGCACGGTCCGACACGCTCCTGTGCTTCATCCTATCACACTACGGCATGCCTGTGTTCATTGCAAGCGGCTGGTCTTCCTTCCAGGATACCACCGATCCGTTTGTCGGATTGACAGTGAACAGGATGGTTGTCGACGCATCGGCAGCCTGTGCAGAGACGCTGACTTGCAAGAGAGTGGACCCCGTAATCGATACATCCAACCTTACTTCAGCGGCGGCCGTAGAGAACCGAGATGGGACAAATTCGTGTGCGCGAATTTTCTTGCAGATGGCCACCGCCTCCCCTTTCGCCGCCCAATACGTTTGCAGGTGCTGTGTTTGCATATGGGCAATACGAGCTTCATAGGTAACGACGGTCACGAGCGAAGCCACCAGCAGCGAGGTGATGAGGGAAATAAGTAACGCGGATAGCACCATATCTCCCCGTTCACCCGACGCCGTCCGAGACGTACTGCGCCTCACCTGAGAGACCCAGCCAGCGTAGCGCATTGCAAGGAATGCTCTTCACCCCCATGGAAGCGGA
>CAZYAH010000066.1:0-9476 GCA_964645595.1 uncultured Alicyclobacillaceae bacterium
GGCGGACAGCCTCTGTGACGTAGGCGGCGACAGTCGTTCGAATCAGCAGGTAGCTACCTGGATTGCCGGGCGAAAGTTGGAACCATCGGCACATGCGCTGGACCAGAGCATCGAGGGTGCAACTGGCTTCGCGAACAATCCCCACCACGGCCTCGTACGCCTGTTGGTGGCGGTCCACCAGGTAGTCCACCGCGCTTCGCGGGTTGTCGGTTGGCGCCCCATGGCCAGGCACGTAACAAGCCGCCTGGATTTGCGATAACGACTTCGCGCTCGCGAGCGTCCGTTCGAAATCGACCATGAACGGCAAGCCGTGCTTGTCGACCACCGACGGATCAAAGTAGGCATCCGCGGCAAAACAGACGTCGTCCACCCGCACGCCAATCTGGCCGTGCGCGTGGCCGGGCAGCGGGATGCACTCAAAGAGGACGTCGCCGACCGTGAACGTCTGCCCAGGCTCAAGTTCCACGTGCACTGGGCTGGCTTCCGCCATCAGAAACTTGTTTTCGAGCGCTGCGAACGGGCGAGCGCCCTGCCACAAGTACTCTGGCTCAAATAGCGGGCGCCGAATCACGGGCGCCTCGTCTCTGGGCGCGTACACGGTCGCGTTGGAGCGGCTGAGAATGTGCGCGTTACCGCCGAAGTGATCCGCGTGCGCGTGCGTGTTCACAATCGCGCAAACAGGCTGACCAACTTCTTCCGCAAACTTCAGAATTTTCTTCGCGTACTGCTTGTCCAGGCCTGTGTCCACAGCGACAACTCCTTGGCTCGTTAAGACCAGGCCAACGTTCACAGCCCCTGGAATAAGCCGAACGCGTTTGGACAGTTCCACAACTTCCATCTTTTCCACGCTCCTCTTGCCGAGACATGCGGTTGATCCCAGGCGCAACTGGTTACAATACGGGGCACGGGAGGTGCTTGCCATGTGGGAATTCATGAATGACATGGCGACCGGCGTTCGCAAACGCATAATGCCGAGACGCCGCAACGGCATGGGCACGATGACCGCCATGCTCATTGGCGCGAGTGTCGGAATTGCCGCTTGGGAAACAGTGCGTCGCAGCCGGTTCAACCCGATGGGCGACAACGTGGACGCCGCGCAGGTCGCGGGTCAAGTTCTGGAAAGCCTCGACGAGTAGTCAGCCCCGGAACGCAGTCCCACTGTTTTGCCGCATCGGTTCTTCCCAGGTCCACTGTGTGCGTTCATGAACCACACAGGCAGCAAGGAGGCGGCACTGCGTGCCGCCTCTTATTCCCTTTCCGCAGAGACCGAGCCTTCAGTCAGCCCGCAGCAGTCAAGGATAACTCCGGTGCGTCCCGTACTTTTGCTTCCAAATGGCGTAGGAAAGGCGGCTGCGCTTGATGGAGTCGACAAACCGCTGGGTGTTCTCGAGGACTCGCTTGGCTTCGGCCGAACTGACCTGGCGCAGAGCAATCGCCTCGCCGAACTCCTCCATGTCAATGATGTGGTAGTACGACCGCTCGTAAATCAGCACGTCCACGTACATGTCTTCTATGTAGATGTACTCCTGGTCCTCCCAGACTTTCACGAGATCCACGTAATGATCAAACCGGAGCCGCGGGTGTTTTACCTGCGATCCGTTGTCCATGCACGTACTGACTCCGATTCCCCACTGCGGATAAATCTCGCGCAGATGATGCGTGTACCCGTGTTCGAACGCGGGGCGTTGGACCGAGACAAATCCGGGACGGCGAATCAACTTGTCAATCTTGAACGGTTCATTGCTCCGATCAATGCCGCGTTCTTCGCGTTTATGGATCTGCTGCACTCGACCAGGTCGTAACGCCATCCCTTCACTCGTTCCCCCTCTGCTGCGAACAATTCACCTTCCCTTTAGCGTACCACTACTGCGGGCACTGAACAACTCGCGGACGATATGACACTTGTCACCTGAGAGTCGTGACGGCCATGACTACCGGCACTTTCTGCCTGTTGATACGATGATTTCAACCAAACTCGCTCACCCTGCGGCAGCCGCTAGCGAGCTGTCGTAAAACCACCAATTTGGAGGTCTCTGAAATGGAACCCGCTGTGACGTTTGACCGCGTAACTAAGCGGTACAAAGGCAAAAGCGCTGTCGACAATCTTTCCTTCACGATTGAACGAGGCACCGTGGTGGCCCTGCTGGGGCCGAACGGCGCTGGCAAGACCACGTCCATTTCGATGATGCTCGGCTTGCGCGCCCCGACCGCCGGGACGGTCAAGGTGTTCGGATTAAACCCGCGCGTTCCCGCCAACCGCAAGCACATCGGAGCCATGCTGCAGCAGGTCAACCTGCCGCCAGGACTGACGGTGCTGCAGGTGATTGACATGTTCCGCGCATTTTATCCGAATCCGCTGCCGGCTGAACAACTTCTGGAGTACGCCGGACTGCGGTCGGAAGCCAAACGGCCCGCGACCAAGTTGAGCGGCGGACAGAAACGGAGGCTGGAATTCGCCCTCGCCCTGGCTGGCAACCCTAACCTCTTGTTCCTCGACGAACCGACGACAGCTATGGACGTCGCGGCGCGGCGCGCCTTCTGGGAGCAGCTGCGGACATACGCAAAAGAAGGCAACCGCACCATCGTCCTGACGACGCACCACCTGGAAGAGGCTGATGCGATAGCGGATCGAATTCTGGTCCTGCAGGAAGGACGGCTGATTGCAGACGGGTCGCCTGCAGAGCTGAAGCAACGGGCGGGGAATCGCTTTGTGTCCTTCACCGCCGGACCGCAGTTTGACGAGCGCGTGGTGCGCGGAATGCCGGGCGTGGAAGTCGTCGAGTGCACGGGACGCCGCTGGCGCGTTCGGACCAGAAATTCGGATGACCTTTTGCGCCGGCTGATTGCGGGCAACTTCGACGTCAGGGACTTCGAAGTCACGTCCGGCGCGTTGGAAGATGCCTTTTTGTACCTCACGGAATCGAATGCGAGGAGTGCGATGTAAATGTACGCTGTGTGGAAACAGTGCCAGTTTGAGTTCATCCGGACAATCCGCAACCGGCAGTTCCTGTTTTTCTCCATTGCGATGCCCATTTTGTTCTACTTCATTTTCATCAAGGTGAACGGTCCCAACCTGCAGTTGGAAGGAACGACCTGGAAGACGTACTTTCTGATGTCCATGGCCGCCTTCAGCATTATCGGTTCCAGCCTGTTTGGCCTGGCCGGACGAATTTCCTTCGAGCGCACACAAGGCTGGTTGCGCCTCGTGCAAACGACACCGCTACGGCATTCTGCGTATATCGTCGGCAAGTGCCTCTCGCAGTTTGTCGTAAGTATTGCCTCCATCACCGCGCTGTTCTTGGTCGGAGGGTTGTCGCAGGGCGTTCACCTCAGCGCTGCAGAGTGGCTGGAGAGCGGACTGCTGCTCACGGTGGGATCGCTGCCGTTCGTAACCATGGGCCTCTTCGTTGGCGTCCTGTTCCGCGTGGAAGCCGCCACTCTGGTCTGCAACATTTTCAACCTCGTCCTGGGCGTGCTGGGAGGACTGTGGTTCCCGGTGGCGATTATGCCGCAGCTGATGCAGGATATCGCGCATTGGACGCCGTCCTACCGCTTTGCGCACCTCGCCTGGCAGACGGTCGCGGGCGCTGCTGTGCAACTTTCCGACGTGTTGGTCCTGCTCGCCTACGCGGTCCTGTTTGTCCTCCTGACTATTTGGGTACTGCGCAAGCAGGAAGAACACGATTCGTGATATGTTCGGTATAGTGAAGGAGACAGACGTTGCCGTGGCCAGCCTGCGCATATGACAGGTCAACCAGTGAAACGGGGAATCGCCATGCTGCACAGGTTGAAATACCGTTTACCTAAATTTCCGAATCGCAAGATGCGTTTCTTTGCCTATCTGTACCTTGTCAACCTGCTGATTCCGTTCTGTTTTCTGTGGCTGTTGCCGATGCAGCGCGCTCTCTTCGGACTCGGACTGCTTCTGGTGTTTGCGGGAGCCTACATTTTCTCCTACGTCGCGTCCCGCCGCCAAAAACTCATCTGCATTGTCCTTGAAGTCGCGCTGATGATGTTGATGATTGCGGTACTCAACCTCGGCTACATCTGGGTGATCTTTTACCCGGCAGCGACCGTCGGGGTCGTTTTCAGCAGGAGTTCCACGGTATTGCGGTCGTTGGCAGTCATCTGGATGCTGTTGATCAGCGAAGTGTGGGCTTTGTCCATCATCCACCCCTTGGCAATCGGCGACTGGGCGATGATTGCTTCGGCTGCGGCCTCCAGCACCGCGGCGGCGCTCGGGACGATGTGGCAGACAGAAACCATGCGCTCGCACCAGGAACTGCGCAAGGCGAACGCGCAGATTGAACGGTTGACCAAGGCAGCGGAACGAGATCGGATCACTCAGGACTTGCACGATGTGATGGGACACGAGTTGTCGATGATCACGCTGAAGGCTCAGCTCGTGCAGCGGCTCGTTGAGAGCAATCCGGAGCGCGCCCGCAGCGAGGCGCGCGATATTGAGGCCGCCGCGCGCAGGGCGCTGACCCGAGTGCGCGAGTATATCGCGGACATCCGCCAACCGCGGCTCGAAGAGGAGTGGGAAGATGCCGTCAAATTGCTGGCGGCGGCAGGCATCGAGTGCACGGTCGAGGCGGCGGAATCTATCTGGCAGGACCTCCCGCCGCAGGTTTCGCAAGCCCTGGCCATGTGCCTGCGCGAAGCGACGACCAACGTCGTCCGGCATAGCCGCGCGAAACGCGTCCTGATGCGAGCGTGGGCGAACGAACGAGCCGTTCACTTGCTCATCGCCGACGACGGCACAGGATTGCGGGCACAGGAAGGTTCGGAATCTGGACAGGTGAGAGGAAACGGCTTGTTAGGGATCCGCGCCCGGATGTCGGCCGTCGACGGCGCGGCTGCCATCTGGTCCATCGGATCGACCAGCTCCAATGCGGACTTTGTCCCGAACGTCCACGTCCCGTGGCCGCGCGGAACCGCCGTCTACCTGTCCGTGTCGAAATCCGGGCATGCAAGCGAAACCCGCGAGCACGCCTGAGGAGGAATCCGGAGTGATTCGCATTCTGATTGCGGAAGACCAACTGCTCGTGTGTGAAGCGCTCGCTTCGCTGCTGAACATGGAGCAAGATTTTGAAGTCGTGGCGACAGCCGGCGACGGCGAGGAAGCGATTCGGCTCGCGCTGTTGCACGCGCCCGACGTAGCGCTCGTCGACATAGAAATGCCGAAGAAAAGCGGATTGGAAGTGGTGCAGGAGCTGAAAGCGAAGTTGCCCGCGTGCAAGACCATCGTCGTAACAACGTTTGCACGCCCAGGCTATCTGCAGCGCGCAGTCAAGTCAGGAGCCAGCGGGTATCTCTTGAAAGACGCGCAGGTCGAAGAGGTGGCCGCAGCCATCCGGCGCGTCCACCGAGGCGAAAAGGTAATGAATCCAACCCTGCTGATGGAAGCGTGGACCCTGGAGAACCCGCTCTCCGAGCGGGAACTGGAGATCTTGCGCCTGGCCGCTGCCGGCCTGTCGACGAAGGAAATTGCGGCAGCGTGCTTCCTGTCCGAGGGTACCGTTCGCAACTATCTTTCCGAAATCATGTCGAAACTCGACGTGGAGACGCGGCAGGAAGCAGTGCGGCGGGCAACGGAACGCGGATGGCTGTAAACAGTCAAGAGAAAAACTTTCGGTACGTCCAGCCGCGGCGAAACCGGGTTCGGCTCGCCCGGGGTGGTCGGCGGCGCTTTGGCAATTTCAGCTTGCCGAGTTTGTCCCCCGCCCGCAGCGCCCAGGTGCGCCGCGCCAGCTTCATCTGCTTTCCATTTCGTTTGGCGCGCAGGGACAGCACGAACGCGGGAAGCGCTGCAATCCCCAGGCCAATCAACCACCAGCGAAGCGGAATCGCCTCGTAGGGTTTGGCGTACGTGAGCGAACTCGGGGTGAAGCCCTCAATCACCACGAATTTCCCATTGGCGTCGAACGTGCGTGCATCGGGCGGCAGCAACACGGTCTGGCCTTGGCTGTAGAACCGGAGGTAGCCTTGTTCATCCTGTCCGCCGTACCGCCAGTCGTCAATCACCGGCTGGCCCACCGTGATTTCCTGCCAGAGCGGATTGGGTGCCTGGAACGGAACAATCCACTGGTAGATCTCAAACAACAGTGCAACCAGAAGCACTATGGCGGCGAAGGCCAGCAGACGTTTTCGCGCGGCATTCCGCGAACGCTTGCGGAACCGTTGCGGCACGATGTCCCCTCCCTCGACCAGTCTTCTCTGTAAGACTATGAGCCGGCTGAGGTGGACAGAACGAACGCTCGCTCCTTCGCTGGCTTGAGAGGCCGGTGGGTGGAAAAGAGAAGGGATGTCCGGACTAGACATCCAGACACCCCTTGCGTTCACTGTACACTTGTGCTCAATTGTCTGTGCTGACCATCTCGGCCAACCGCTCAACTGCTTTCTCCGCGTCGGATCCTTCGGCGCGGATCACAATCGTCTGCCCAGACGCGATGGCAAGCGACATAATGCCCATGATGCTTTTCGCGTTGACGGACTTCCCGTCCTTTTCCACGAAGATCTCGCTTGCGAAACGGTTCGCTTCCTGTACAAACAAAGCCGCAGGGCGCGCGAGCAACCCAGAGCGCAGCTGGACGGTCACAGTCTTCTCTGCCAAGTTGGCCCCCTCCTCTACGACAATGGTTCCCCAAGTTTGATTGAGCAAAGTATACCACGCATCATGCCAGCTCGCCCATGTGCACCTCGCACACATCGGTCACGTGGAATTTCGCAACTTGTCCGCAATCTCCTCCAGTTTGCGAAAGCGGTGATTCAACCCGGACTTGCTGACCTTGTGCGTCATCTTATCGCACAGTTCCTGCAGGTTGACCTCCGGATACCGAATCCGCAATTCCGCCACTTCGCGCAGCTTGTCCGGCAGGTTAGCCAGGCCGATCCGCTCGTCGATAAACTGGATCACTTCCAACTGGCGGACGGCGGCGCTGATGGTCTTGTTCATATTCGCGGTCTCGCAGTTCACCAGGCGGTTCACCTGGTTCCGCATCCCTTTGAGAATGCGAATGTCCTCAAACTTCAGCAGCGCCTGGTGCGCGCCGATGACGCTGAGAAAGTCGACGATTTTTTCGCCTTCCTTGAGGTACACCACATATCCCTTTTTGCGCCCAATCACTTTGGCGTGCAATCCGAACTCGTTCATCTTCGACTGGATGAGCTCGGCCACTTCGAGGTTGTCCGCGGTGACCTCGAGGTGATAGGAATTGCTGCCGGGATCGTTGACCGAACCGGACGCCAGAAAGGCACCGCGCAGAAAGGCGCGCCGACAGCACGCCTTGCGCTTCGGCTGCGGCAACGGCAACTGTAATTCTCCCTGAGAACTTACCCACCCTATCTCCATCAGCGGGTGATTTGGGTGCAACCGAACGCGCACGGCGTAAACATTGTTCTTCTTCAAGCGCATCTTCTTGCGGACGGACACTTCGGGATGAATGTCGAACAGCTCGCGCAGCTGGGTGTAGATCCGGCGAGCCGTTGCCACGTTTTCTGTTTCAACTTCCAACAGGCGGTGACCGTCTGCGGAAGTGATTCGGCCGTTCAAGGTGACCATGGCCTCCAACTCGGCGCGTTGGCAGCATGGACTCTCCTGAATCAGCGTCAGCTCCTTTTTGGTTTCTGCCGCAAACGACACGCTGGCTCCCTCCCATCGCGCGAACAAAGTGTCCGCCAATGTGTTGCACCCGGACTAGGCGCGAGCCGCCGTGTTTTGCCGCTCGTACCCAATCAGGCCGACAATTTGCTCTGCCACCAACCGGCTGTCGTGCCGGGCGTACGTCGCGTAGTGGACAAAATTCCGGGCGATGACCCGCAGCCCGAGTTTGTGCAGTCCTTCCATATCCACAAGAACAGGATAGGACTTTTGCGCCTGGTACTTCTCGAGCGCCTCCGCAGGCAGCGAAGCCGCATTGACGATGATATAGTCGAACAGCCGCTGGCCGACGTGCCGGTAAATGACCTCGACGTGGCGGGACGCGGTGAACGAGTCGGTCTCGCCCGGTTGCGTCATCACGTTGCAAACGAAGATCTTTTTCGCGCGACTCTCGGCGATGGCATCCGCCAGACCAGGCACGAGCAAGTTCGGCAGGATACTGGTGTACAGGCTACCCGGTCCGACCACAATGGCGTCCGCCTCACGGATGGCCTCGAGCACTTCCGGCAACGGCTCAATATCGTGCGGAACCAGCTCCACCCGCTGGATGCGTTGGCCGCAAGCGGGGATGTTGGACTCGCCCTCGACCGTGCTGCCGTCCTCCAGCACCGCGCGCAAGATGACGTCCTCTTTTACGGCCGGCAACACGCGGCCGCGCACGGCCAATACCCGGCTGGTCTCCCGAATGGCCGACTCAAAATCTCCCATGATGTGCGTCATTGCGGCGAGAAACAGGTTCCCGAAGCTGTGCCCCGCCAGTCCTTCCCCCGCTGGGAACCGAAACTGCAGCAGGCGTTCCAGCAGTGGTTCCGTGTCTGCCAATGCCACCAGGCAGTTGCGGATGTCGCCCGGTGGAGGCATGGCGAAGTCGGTCCGCAGGCGACCGGAGCTGCCGCCGTCGTCGGCCACTGTGACCACCGCTGTAAGGTCTACGTCGAACTCCTTGAGCCCGCGCAGGACAACGGACAGTCCGGTCCCGCCCCCAATCGCCACAATGCGCGGGCGGCGCTGCAAAGCCTTGGTCTTTCGCCGGGCCTCCTGCAGCTCCCGCCACCAGCCGTAAGTCAGGACACCCATGGCGAGCAGGAGGACCGTCACCCCTACCCAAAATCCGTTGCTGCCAAACTTGGTCAACCCGAGCGTCCCCGCCAGAATCCCGCAGCCGAAGCAGCCAATCGTCCATGCCCACAGCCACCAGTTCTTCACGGCGCTAGCCCTCCCGTCGGCTGTCGCGATGCGTGATGTACGCGTCGGTGCGGTCCTTGATGTGGTTGTAGAGATGACGGCTGATGGCGACCGAGCGGTGCTTTCCGCCGGTGCAACCGACGCCGATGACCAGGTGGCTTTTGCCTTCTTTCGTGAAGTGCGGAATCAAAAAGTCGACGAGGTCTTCAATGCGCTTCAAGAACTCCTGAGTAGCCGGCCACTGCATGACGTAGTCGTAGACCGGCGCATCCTCCCCGGTGAAGGGGCGCAGCGCCTCGACGTAGTGTGGATTCGGCAGGAACCGGACGTCCAAAATCATGTCTGCGTCAATGGGGATGCCGTACTTGAACCCGAAGGAGACAATGTGGACCGGAAGCGAAGCTTTCTTGTCCGAAAAGCGCTGCACGAGTTCCTGCTTGAGGCGCGCAGGCTTCCAGTCGCTCGTGTCGAGGATGTAGTCCGCATCGTCCCGGACCTGGCGCAGCGCTGCCCGCTCTGCCTGTATGCCTTCCAGCAAGCGAGCGCCGTTGACAAACGGGTGCCGCCGCCGCGTCTCCTTGAAGCGGCGCACAAGGCTGGCGTCGTCTGCGTCGAGAAATACCATGGT
>CAZYAH010000067.1:0-7797 GCA_964645595.1 uncultured Alicyclobacillaceae bacterium
CCAGGTTTCCCCATGTCACCCGAAAGGTCTTCCTTAGTGCTGCTTCCGTCAGGACCTGACACGGTTCGGAAGTTTTCGCCGCATGGGACCCAGATCGGTTCCTGGTCGCAAAGGCGTCTGGAAAGGCGTTGACGCATTCAAGCGTTCAACGCCTTTGCGAATACGTTTGGCGGAGAGAGTGGGATTCGAACCCACGAGCCCCGTGAAGGGCTACTCGCTTTCGAGGCGAGCTCTTTCGACCACTCAGACATCTCTCCGTGTGGTTTGACGGCTCGTCCGAAGATCTCGGAAGAAATCCGTAAGTATCATACCACACTCGTCACCCAGAATTCCACCGGTTATTTTTGGATTATGGTTCCACACTCCAGGTTGGAGCAGCGCCACTTTTGAAGCAATCGCTCCCCCCTTCGGATCCTGGGCCCCGTAGAACAGATGCCGAATCCGCGACAGCATGATGGCTCCCGCACACATCGGACAAGGCTCGAGCGTCACGTACAGGTCACAGCCTTCCAGCCGCCAGCCGCCCAGTCGCTTGCTCGCGTCCTGAATGGCAATCAGCTCCGCGTGGGCCGTCGGATCCCTCCAGGTCTCCCGCCAGTTGTGACCGCGCCCGACAACCTGTCCGTCCCGAACCACGATGGCTCCAATCGGAACTTCGCCGCGTTCGCGGGCCTTTTGCGCTTCCGCCAGAGCCAATTTCATAAATTCTTCGTGCTCTCTCTGTGCATCCATCATCTCAACCCTGCACTCATCAGTTCAAGGATTCCTTAACTCGACTGCGCATCCGTCTCACGCGTCTGACTATGCCGCGGATTCCGGCCAACGATGTTCGCTGCCAGCGCAAGTTCCCTCAGCACGTCGGATTGCAGTTGCGGTTCGAAGTACTGCGCCTTGACGTACACGTTGCCAAGGTCGGTCGCGACGTAGCGGCTGGGCAACCGGTTCAGAGCAATCGCCAGAATGTCGTCGACACATTGCGAGCAGTCGCAAACCAATCGGCCTTTTTTCAGATAGGCGTCTTCGAAAAGGGTTCGGACGAGCGCCTCCGTTACGTTGTAGAGTGCCATGGAAACGCCCCTTTCCACGTCAGATTCCTTGCGCATTCGAATGCGCCGGATGAGAAGCATGCCCGACACAGGGCTTGTAGATATTGTACACGACTCCACAAGTTTCCGAACAGGCTGTCACACCTCGTTTTGAAGGCGCTAAAAACTGCGATTGCTCATGTACTCGCGGACAAAGCGCGCAAACGACGCCACCGCCGGCGCCAAGCCCCCGCTGCTCATAGCCAGATAAGTCGTCGCCACGGGCAGTGCAAAATCGCGAAACGGCACTTCCACCAGGTTCCCGCGCAGCAGTTCCCTGCGCACCGTGCTCACAGGCAGGAACGACACGCCCATCTTCTCACCAATCCAGTGGATGGTGACGTGTACCTGGCTAATCTGCATGGTGCGCACGTCCGGGTACACTCTTCGCAGAGCAATCAGCAGCGACTCCCAGTACTCCGGGTGATTGTGGCTGAGAACGGGATAGTCCGCAAACAGCTCGGCGGGAGTCCGCACAGGTCCGTCGAGGTCCTGGCCGTCGGCCGGAGCGACCAGCGTAATGGGATCCGAGTACAGCGGGACGCACTCGACCTGGGGATTGGCTGTGCGCATGCGCATAAAGCCGAGATCCGACTCGCCGCGGACCAAACTGTCGGGAATTGCAGCCGACTCGCGAACCAGGATGGAAAACTGCGTCGCTGGATGAGCCGCGGAATACTTCTGAATCCACTGCGGCAACACCGTCGTGGCGACAAGCGGCGACACAGCGATTCGGACGGTTTCTTCCCAGCCCTGGCGCCAGCGGATCATGTCATCCCTGCCAGCGCCGTAGGCGTCCAGAACATTGCGGGCATGCGTCAAGTAGCGGCGCCCAGCGGCCGTGAGCACCACGTTCCGCCCCTTGCGCTCAAACAGCTTTAACCCGAGATGCTGTTCCAGTTTGTGAATGTGGAGGCTCACCGTCGGTTGTGCCAGGTGCAGGATTTCCGCAGTCTGGTGAAAATTCATCGTTTCTGCGGCCACCGCGAAGGTTTGCAGCCAGTCGAGTTCCAACCTGGTTCACCACCGATTACATATCATAATCGAATTGCTTACATAAACTCATTATACATAATCAGAATGAAGTGGTAACCTGATCTCAGTAACTGAGGGAGGCGGAACCAATGGCACAAACAACCGGATTAGAAGGCGTCGTTGCAGCCGAAACCGACCTGAGTCTCGTTGACGGCCAAAAGGGACACCTGGTGTACCGCGGGCACTGGGCCAAAGATCTGGCTCGCCAGCGCACCTTTGAAGAAGTAGCGCACTTATTGTGGATTGGACATTTGCCGAATGCTGAGGAAACTCGGAAGATTTCCGAGGGCCTGAAGGCGCACCGGGAATTGCCAAAGTACGTGCAGACCATCATCGACGAGATCCCGCTCGAGCAGGACATGATGAGCGTCCTGCGGACGGCAGTTTCCGCAATGGGCGCAACGAATAACTGGCCGCCCACACCGGAGGACGCAATGCGGTTTGCGGGCGCCATCCCGACCATCATTGCGCACCGTCACGCGCGGGTCGAAGGGCGCACCCCGGTGCCCCCGAACCCGGATCTCTCCCACGTCGCCAACTACCTGTACATGCTGAAAGGAGAGCTTCCTTCCGAAGACAAGGTCAAGGCGCTCGAAGCATATCTCATCATCACCATGGAACACGGGATGAACGCGTCCACGTTCGCTGCGCGGGTGGTCACCTCGACACAGTCGGACATGGCTTCCGCCCTGGCTGCGGCGCTCGGGGCAATGAAAGGTCCGTTGCACGGTGGAGCACCGTCAGAAGTCATGGACATGCTTATTGAAATCGGATCGCCAGAAAACGCGGAGCCTTGGCTGCGCGCGGCGCTGGAGCGCGGCGAACGGTTGATGGGCTTCGGCCACCGCGTCTACAAGACGCGCGACCCCCGCGCCATTGCCCTGCGGGAAGTAGTAGAGACGATGCGCGGCGAAGACCCGCTGTTCGACTTGTCCGTGCATGTAGAAGACACGGCGATTCGCCTGCTCGAAGAATACAAGCCAGGGCGCAGGCTGTACACAAACGTCGAGTACTGGGCAGCCGCCATCTTGCGCACCGTGGACATCCCGAAACCCTTGTACACACCCACGTTCTCCATGAGCAGAACCGTTGGCTGGACCGCGCACATCATGGAACAAGCTGCCATCAACCGGCTGATTCGACCACAATCCGTATATGTCGGCCCCATGCCGGAATAAACAGGCTTCGGCAGACAGCGGCACCCCCGTTGCGGGGTGCCGCTTTTTTACGGCCCCAGGCGGTGACCAAAGCCCAGAAGCGCGCATACTGTACTGAGTCGAACCGAGGCGAGAATACAATTACATGCGTTGCTGAAGCGACGGTGGGAGGGTGAACAACATTGTGTGGAATTGCAGGTTGGATTGATTGGGAGCGCGATCTCACCCGTGAAACCGATTCTGTCCACGCCATGGGCGCAACGCTCGCCTGTCGGGGGCCGGACACGGACGGATTGTTCATAACTGAACGAGCAGCGTTTGCACACCGGCGGCTGATTGTGGTGGACCCGAGCGGTGGTGCCCAGCCGATGACGCGAAAGCTTGGTGATTCCTCCTATACGCTCGTTTACAACGGCGAGCTCTACAATACAGAAGATGTCCGCAAGGAGTTGCTGGACGCAGGGTACACGTTCCAGTCCTACTCGGACACGGAAGTCGTGCTGCTGTCGTACATTGCCTGGGGATCTCAATGCGTGCAGAAATTCAACGGCATCTTCGCGTTCGCCATCTGGGATGAAGGCAAGCGGCAGCTGTTCATGGCGCGGGACCGGCTTGGAGTTAAGCCGTTGTTTTACATGCGAAAAGGCTCTGGAGTGCTCTTTGGCTCCGAATTGAAGGCCATCCTTGCGCACCCGGAAGTGCAACCGCAAGTCGACGCGGAAGGACTGGCAGAAGTGTTTGCCATCGGGCCTGCGCGCACGCCAGGCCACGGGATCTTCAAGGGCGTGCGGGAGCTGCGGCCCGGCCATATCCTGCTCTGCACACGCGACGGGGACTACGACGAAACGTACTGGAAACTGGACAGTGTCGAGCACGTGGACGACCTCGACACGACAGTGGAGCGGGTTCGGGAGCTGCTCGTGGACACTGTGACGCGCCAACTGGTCTCCGACGTCCCGGTCTGCACGTTCTTGTCCGGCGGCCTCGACTCCAGCGCCGTCTCGGCGATTGCTGCTCGGTACTACCAGTCAAGCGGCAGGGATTTGCTGCACACGTACTCCATCGAATTCGAGGATATGGAAAAGTACTTCAAGGCGAACGCGTTTCAGAAGAGCCTGGACGCTCCCTGGGCCCGCAAAGTGTCGGAATACCTGAACACGGTTCACCACTCGGTCGTCTTCAGCATGTCCGAAATGACGAGCCATCTGCTGACGCCGCTCCAATTCCGGGACCTCCCAGGCATGGCCGACATCGACACTTCGCTGTACCTCTTTTGCCGGGAAGTCAAGAAGCAGCACACCGTCGCGCTCTCGGGTGAAGCGGCGGACGAGGTATTCGGCGGTTACCCCTGGTTCCACCGCGAGGAATCCTTGCAAGCAAACACCTTTCCCTGGTCGCTTCGCCTCGGCGAGCGGTTAAACATCATGTCGGATGAATTAAAGCGCCTCATCCGCCCCGAAGAGTACGTGGCAGACCGGTACCGCGATGCGCTCTCCGAAGTCCCCAGACTGCCCGGCGAGAGTGCCGCGGACGCGCGGGTTCGCGAGATTGGTTACCTGAGCATTACGCGGTTTTTGCCCACTCTCCTCGACCGCAAGGACCGCATGAGCATGGGTGCGAGTCTGGAGGCGCGCGTTCCCTTCTGCGATCACCGTCTGGTCGAATACGTGTTCAACGTCCCCTGGTCCATGAAGGCGTGCGACGGCGAGATCAAGGGCCTCCTCCGCCGCGCCATGAAGGGCTACCTGCCGGAAGACGCCCTCTACCGCAAGAAGAGCCCGTACCCAGGTACCCCAAATCCCGAGTACCTCACGGCAACCAGGGCAGGGGTTCTCGAAATCCTGGATGATCCGAACGCGCCCCTGTTACCCTTGGTCAACGCGACGGCAATTCGCGAACTGGCCAAAGCCAGTGAATCCCCGATGGAACATCGGCCGTGGTTTGGGCAAATTCTCGGGACGGCACAGCTGTTCCACTATTTAATAGAAGTCAACGCGTGGCTGCGAGATTACAAAGTCCAACTGGTGTGAGGGAAACGGAGAGAGGGTGCCTCGTGGCGGAATCAAGTCCCGCTGTGAGACACCCTCTTTACTTTGGCGCCAGGCTGACTGTGGTTGCGCTCAGCCGTGCACCAGGTGGCCGGATTCGTGCTCTGCAATCGCACCTTCAATGGTCCGTTGCGAAAACAGGAGCCCAATCAGACCGGCAAACAGGAGAATGGCGCCTATCCAGAAAGGAATTTGCGGGCCGAAGTGATCTCCGAACCATCCAGAAAGAATCGGCGCAAGCGCCGCTCCGGACCACCGCACAAAGTTGTACGCGCCGGAGGAGATGGAGCGGGAAAACGGCGACACTTCCATCGCAAACGACGTGAACAAGGCGTTGCCAATCCCGCAGAAAAATCCCGAGATCACAATCGTCCACACGAGCGCCATGCCGTGTGCGTTGGCTGCAATCACCATCGTGACTACGAGCAACATCAGATTGAGCTGCAAGAGACGAACACCGCCGACCATGGGCCGCAGCCAGTTGACGACAAAGACGGACGAGATGCCGACGAGGACACCCCAACCGAAGAACGCGTATCCGACGTACAAGCTGCTGCCCAGGTTCTGAAAGCTCGGCGTCAGTGGCGAGTAGGCAAGAATAGTGAAAAATGCGAAGCTGTACACCAGGCCAATCAAGGCGTTGCACCTCACCGCCGGGTGCTTCAGGGCGCGGAACACGTCGCGCGCCGTCCGCGGCGCTTCTTTCCCGCCGGTATCCTTGACGAAAAACAGAGTGAGCATCAGCGCAAACAGCATCAAGGTCGAAGTCCCGAAAAACGGCGCCCGCCAGTGCAAGCTGCCGAGAAACCCACCCAGCAGCGGGCCGGATGCCATACCGAGACCCAGCGCCGCTTCATAGAGCGTGATGGCCCTGGCCATGCCACCGGAAGACGCACCGACAATGATGGACAGCGCAGTGGACGTGAAAAAGGCGTTCCCCAAGCCCCAGCCGCCGCGCACCACAGCCAGGAAGCCGATGTTCGGAGCCAATCCGCTCAGTGCGGCGAAAATGACCACGAGCGTCAATCCGGTGAGCAGCACGCGTCTCGCGCCAAACTTCGTCGCCAGAACCCCGGAGAGCAGCATCGCCAGCGCCATCACCGCGATATAACTTGTGAACAACCACTCTACCCCAAACTTCGTGATTCCCCACGCGTCAAGGAGCGAGCCGAGAATCGGATCGACCACGCCAATACCCATAAACGCAATCAATGCAGCAAAAGCAGTCGCCCAGACCGCAGGAGGGAATAGTTTTCGCATACGCGGTTCCTCCTCTCCATTTATTTCGAATCTCGAAATACATACAACGAGTATCATACCACGGAACGGTCGCTGCGACTACCCAAACTTGTCAGCGGAAGTCTGAGAAAGACCAAAAAATGCACCCCTGTAGGGGTGCCATTTTGACTGTATCCCGGTTATGGATTCGATGCTTCTTAACAAGCAACAGCGCCGTCGTACGGTACGAGCAGGACAAACAGCACGAAAATAATAAGGAAAACAATCGCCCAACGCGTGTATCCTCCGAGGACGCCGTACATTCACGTCACCCCCCTTTGCCAGCGCCTGCTCCCAGCATATGTGGCACGGTGAAGAGGGGGATGGATAAATGACAATCCTCTGTTCAAGTTGGGCTCGCACCCGCAGGTGTACGCATCTGTCTAGGATGGAACCACTTTCTTTTTGTACGGAACCGCGGCAAACTGCTGGCGGAGCAAGTGGTATTCAAACAGCCACTCCAACGCTTCCAGGTGGCGCTTCGCCTCCATCGGCGTCCGTCCCCAGGCGTAGATTCCGTGGTTCCGGACGAGGACACCCGGAACGTCTTCGCTTGCCGCGGCAGCCACCGCTTCGCCCAACCGCCGCAAGTCGTGGAAGTTCTCCACAATCGGAACGCGGATGCGCGCATGCTCCTCCCAGTGGTCCAGCGCCTTGAGGAGCTCGTATCCCGTCAACTCCACAAACCCTTCCTCAAAGTACAGGTCGGAGGCCAGGTTGTTGTACGTGGTGTGAACGTGCAGCACGGCGCCACAGCCGAATCGCGCGTACAGGTTGGTGTGAACCATGGTTTCGGCAGACGGGCGGTACGGCGTGTCTTCCACCGTTTCGTTCGATCCGTTGACCACAATCACGTCCGATTCTTGCAAATGCTGTTTGTCCGCGCCACTGCGGGTAATTGCAATCAGCAGGGGGCTGTCGCTCACCTTGACCGACAGGTTGCCGCTGGTTGCCGGCAACCAGCCGCGCGCGGCAAACTCAGCCGCCAATTGACAGACAGTCCGCCTCTGCTCTACAAACGTCTGCTCCACATTTGCACTCATCTCACTCGCCCTCCTGCACCTGAACATACGAATGTTGAATGATGTCGTAGAACGTCGCAAACGCCGCGTGGGGTAATCCGAGTCGCTCGCACTCGGCGAGCAGCTTGTCGCGGGCGAACACAAAATCCGCCATCCTGGCCGCCTTGACATC
>CAZYAH010000067.1:7897-9440 GCA_964645595.1 uncultured Alicyclobacillaceae bacterium
TCCGCCATCCGCGGAAGCTCGCGCGACGGAATGAGGCGGAACATCGCCTCCACGCCTTCGCGCACGGACAGGCGCCTGGCGTTCACTTCCGCCACGATGTCCAGCGCCTGTGGCGGTGCAAATTCCTTCACAATCACGCCGATCATGTCTTTCTCGGCAATCGTCCCGTCAAAGTCGCAGTAGAACGCAATCTGTTTGTCGCTCACGCCGAAGGATACCCCCACTTTTCCAACGCCTTCTGCAAAGGCTCGCTGTCTTTCGCTGCATCCCGTAAATCTCGCCCTGCAGTGACCGCAGCCACCGCGTCCACAAACGCCCGGCCGCCCGCTGTCGCTCCGTCGGGGTGCCCGTGAATCGCTCCACCGGCGTTGACAATGATGTCTGTCCCGAAGTCGCGGACCAACGTCGGCACCAGGCCCGGGTGAATCCCTGCCGACGGCGCGGGCAAAACTGGCTTCAATCCGTTTTCGACGCGAAGCGCAGAGACCAGGGCCCTTCCTTCGTCGGCTGCCAGCGTGACGGAACCGTACGGCGACGGGTAGATGGCAATGTCTGCCCCAGCGAGGCGGACCAATTCGCCCAGGACGATGTCGGAGGCAATGCCGTGCGTCGGTGAGCCGTAGAGAGCCCCCGCCAGAGCCGGGTGCACCATGATGGGAGCTGTGACTTCAGGGTCTGCCGCCAGCTCCTGCACCACGTCGTACCCGTACGCCAGCACGTTGACGAGCAACGCGCCGGCGCCAAGCTCGCATAACCGGCGAGCTCTATCGCGGAGCTCAAACGTCCTTCCGGTCAGATTCACCGCGTACAGGACCCGCTTTCCGGTTTTCTGCTCCAGTTCGTCCACCAGGCTGCGAAAGCGAGTCACGCGCTGCTCCGGCGTGGCGAACCGCTCGCTGAAGAAAATTTCGTCATCCTTGACGAGGTCCACGCCGCCCTCCGCCTGCTCGCGGAAGTGGAGGGCCAATTCGTCGAGGGTCTGGCCAATGCACGACTTGAAGATGCTCATCACAAGCGGGCGTCCGTGCGCATTCAGTCGCTCCCGCACCCCGGACACGCCAAACTTAGGACCCGGAAACTGTTGGACGAACGAGTTCGGCAAGTCCAGGCGCGTAAGGCGGATGACGCCGTCCATCGAGAGTTTGCCGAACACCGTGGTCAACAAGGCGGGAATGCTCGCCGTGAAATTGGCCGTGGGATAACCGATGGTGATTTCGGCCTGGACGCGCCCGCCTTCCCGCTCTTCGCGGACGTCAATCCGCTCCACCACTCCGATGTGCTGTTGCATTCGCGCCTGTTTTGCTGCCGGCAGGTCGGTCCAGGAGCCGACCGTGAGTCCGACAGCAATGCCCTCCGCGCGTCGCGCCAACTGATCCGGTTTATCTTCCAGTACGTACGTCGCGTACACGTACTCAGTACTCACTTGCATCTCCTCCTCCGTGAAACTCCATGAAAAAGCGCCTCTTTCCTGTCGAAAGAGGCGCACGCGCAATCTCGCTGGACCCTTATCTCTCAGGAAAGTCCCTGCAGGAGTTAGCACCGT
>CAZYAH010000068.1:0-9382 GCA_964645595.1 uncultured Alicyclobacillaceae bacterium
ATTGTATTCGAGATCGTGCTGGTCGGCGGGAAGCGGCAGGCTCGGATTACCGGCCTGATAGCTCTGAAAAGAAAATGCGCGATCGTAGGGAGTCGGTTGCGACACGGATTCGCCTCTTGACGAGACGCCGTCCGTGACGCGGCATAACGACGGGAATTAGGGGAGAATAGCCTAGTTAGGCTTTTGGTTCAATCAGCGGGAGTTGCGCGGAGTGTCGTTTAGGGGCAAAACGGCGAGATGAAGCTTCCAGTTGTCTACACGATGGGCAAAGTGGCCTCAACCTCGGTAACACGAGCGATTACCGCGGCCGGCCTTCGCTGCCACCACATTCACACTCTCGACCGAAATTACCTGATTACCGAATCGGCCCACTATGCCGCAAAAGGCGAGCCTCCGCCTTTGCACTACTCCACGTCACTGGAGTGGGATCACGAAATCGTCGATACGACAAAATGCTTCTACATTTCGTTGGTCAGAGACCCGATCGAACGAAACCTTTCGGCGCTGTTTCAAAACCTCAATTTCGACGGGTGGGCGCCGAGCGCCGTTATCGAACATTTTGAAACATCTTACTCACACAATCTCCCGGCCAACTGGTTCGACGCCCAATTCAGGCGATTCCTAAGAATCGATGTTTTCGCAACACCGTTCGACAAGCTGAACCGATATGTTTTGAACGATCAGTTTCTCATCATGCGAACCGATCTCGACGACGACACGAAAACTCGGCTTCTGCAAATCGTCACCGGACGCCACAATATCGTAGTGCGCCGACAAAACGTCGGCGGCGGCAAGCGCTGCAACGGCCTCTACGGCGCGGTGTTGAAAGAGGCTCGATTTTCCAAAGAATTCGTTGAACAAATGTATTCGACGAAATTCGCACGACATTTCTGGACCGAAGACGAGCTAAACGGCTTCAGGTGGAGATGGACCGGTTAGACCCGAAAGCTAACCTCGCCGAAAAGCGAGACAGTTCCGCCGGTCGGGGTATCGCCAAAGGCCACGTTACCGTTTGCCTGCCCGGAACCGCAAATCCGCACAGTCAGGATGGAGTCTCCTGCCGCGAGGCCCGTCATGCAATGGGTGTAGTTCGCCTTCGTTATCCCGCGCCACTCCAACGGCCCTCGGCAATTGTTGAAGGGTAAGTCGACGCTCGTAAACGGGTTGCCTATGATGTTGAGCGCGCCCGACGCCGACGTGTGGGTGAACGTCGACGTGACGATACCGAAGAAAAGCCGGACAACACCGTCATTCAAATCCCATTCGCCCGCCTGGGTGCTGTAGACGACGTTCAGATTGCCGGGCGTCGCGAAAGTGAGAACCGGCGTCCAGAGACCGCGTCCTTTCGGATTAAACAGAGGCATCAGGTGTACTCCGTCACCCGCGCCGAACCCGAAGCGTTGGACGCCCAAATGCCGGAGATGATGCCGGTGTAGGCGCCACCCCGCACGTGCGGCAGCTCATAAAACGCGCCGGGCTGCATCTGAACGGTGTGAACCGTCGAGCTCGCCGTGCCGGTGGCGACGAGCAGATAGAGCAGCACGGTGGAGTCGTTCAGGATCATCGCGCCCTTACGGGCCGCATTCGACGCCAGAATCGTTGTGCTCGACGCCGTGTCGGCGACGTTCGATTGCGTGCCGGTGGCCGGGCCAGTGAGCAGCGCCTCGAGACCGTCGAGATAGCCAGCTTGCGTTATGAGCAACGTTTCCAGGCCGTCGACAAAGCCTTCCAGCCCGTCAATGAAAGCCCGGTCCTCGGTCGCCAGCGTGACGGAAAGACTCGCCGCGGCGGCCTTGATCCCGAGCGACGCCGGAAACTGCGCACCACTGAGGGGGGTGACCTCGACGCCGGCCGAATCGGCGAGCATCACGTGCGGGATGTGCTCTTCACCGACGATCGTGCTTCGACGTCCTTCGATATTCGCCATGTGCGCTGCGCGCCCTCAAAACAGAGAACGCCGCCCGCGACACGGCCAAAATCGACGGAGAAGGGTCAGTGTAGCACGCTAAAAGTTGCGAAACAACTGGCTTCGCGGTATTCTACACCGATGGCCTACTCACTCCCCGGCGCCGAAGGTGTTCATCCGGACCTGCTTCGATTGATCGAAGCGGCCAGCGGCTACCTCCCGCCAGGGCGTGGCGTTCGTGTCGGGGAACACGGCGGCCGTCGCGACGAAGCCACACAGCGGCAGCTTCTTGACGCCGGCCGGTCAAAGACGATGAACAGCCGCCACCTGACCGGCAACGCGATCGATCTGATTCCTCTCATTAACGGCAGTGCCGCGCTGGAAGACGACGCGGCCTACGGCGCGCTGGCCGATGCGATGATGCGGGCCAGCCAGGAGATGAATCTACCGGTGGAGTGGGGCGGGAACTGGAAAAGCTTCGTCGACAAGCCACACTGGCAGTTGGGGGGTGAAGGCACCGCACCGTTGCTAAGCGAGGCTACTCCACCCGCCGCCACGTCCCCTCGTGCCCTTCAAAACGCTGCTCCCAACCCGGCGGCATTGATGCCTGATATTTCACCCACTTCGAATCCGATGGCCGTTGCGTTTCAGACTGCGCCGGCATCTGTTCCTCCACCTCCAGAAGCGACACCCGATCTGCGAGGTCAAGCGTATCTTCCCGCAGAATCGCCACCTTCCGCTCAAGGTCTTTCACCTCTGGCGAAACTATTTTCGCGGGTTCGGCCGTTTGAAACGACTCAAACGTCGGTGCGGCCTCTGCGGCTGCGCGCCTAGCCATCGACGCAAAAACGTCAGCACACTGGCCTTCGGCTTCGGCAAGATTCCGATAAAACTCCACATCCATCCGCGCGAGTTTAAGGTCGACCTCCATCTGCACCAACTTTGATTGCAGAACTTTGAAATCCGTAAAACATATCACCTGATTGCTCCCACACTCCGCGGCGCCATCTGCGCCCGATCCGTGTACGACCAGCGGCCGTTGCCTTTTCCGCGCTCGACATACCAATCCTCATTGAAATAACGAATCAGTTGCGGCGTGAACGACAGAATCGACCCCGTCTCCGGATCCTGCTCGAGCGTCACGACTAGCCCGCCGACGTGGGCCTCGAGCCGCTTCTTACGCATGAAGATCGTCTGGTCCTGGGTACAACCCGTCTGAGCCACCCAGACGTTCCGGATCAGCCCCGCCCAGAGCTTGTGGTAGTGCCCGTAGAGCGCGACGTGCGGTTTCTCGCCACCTTCGTAGCTCTCGACAATTTTCTGAATAGAGTAGGAAAGAGCATACGCACTTCCGCCTCCAGGGTGAACCACGGCAAGGATCGCCACTGCTCCCGTATTGGCGTTAACGAGCTCGACGTGCCCTTCCATGAACCCGATGTCGTGCCAATCTGTGCGTCCGGCATTTTTCATCACTCCTTCGGCGTATTTTCCGACGTCGACGCCTTCCCGCTGGGCGTACCAGCCTTCGTGGTCGTCGCCCCAGATCGCATACGTTGATACTCCCTCAATCTTGGGAAATCGCTCGGCGAGGAGCTTGCATTGCGGGTCGAGTCCGTGCGCCTCGAGGTCGAATTTGTTGAATCGGGCATCTCCGTCAATCCAGTTTCCGGTGTTGAAGACCCGATCGACGCCGGCGGCTTCAAAACGGGCGTAGAGGTCGTTCAGAACGTCGTAGCGGGTGTATTTCGATGCGATGTGCTGATCGCCGGAGGCGCCGAAGACGAAGGTGTTGTCCGGCCGGCTGAAATAGCGCAGCGGCTCTCTCGATTTGAAGCTCGGTTGAACGTCCTTGACGATCTCAAACACGTCTCCGCGGCGCTGGATGTTGACGCCTTGGGCGGTCAATTGTTCGACCAGGTCGAGAACCTGTCCGACGCTCTCAAAAATCGACGCACCGGAGGTCAACTGAGCCAGCGACTTGGCCGATCTCGTCAACTCGGCGCGCAGCGCCTCGGTCAACGCCGAATTCGACGTCGGCTCGATCGCCGGAGGGTGTTGATCGTACCCAGGCTTCAAAACGTATTCTTTCTTGAAATTCGGCACGATCCCAAAGCGTTCTTTGCCGGCATCGACGCGCACCCGAACGCCGCGGTGCGTCATCCCAATGGATTTTGCGGCGCGATTCCACGCCGACGGCAACCCATCGATCTTGTAGCCCTCGGCGACGGCTCTTTCGAGCGCGCGGACGGCCTCAAGGCATTGGTCTTGGGTGAGGGGAGGGGTGGGCACCGTCAACGAGCCCCTTGCAGCGATTGGTAGTACCATGTGTGAAGGAAACCGAGTTGCGACGCCTGCCACACATCCGCCGTAGACCCACGTTGAACCGACATCCACAGCCACAACATACGTCCAGAGCGACCGTTGCCGTCAGTGAACGGGTGCAGGGTTTCGTAGCGGCGGTGCGTTTCGTAGGGCGTGTCGTCGATCTCAGCGAGACCCAATAGCCCCTCAAGGTGGACTCGAATTCTCTGCCCACCCGGAGGCGCGATGTGTCGACCAACGCGCACATCGAGGCCGACCTTGTCGCGCAAACAGGCATCGGGCTGAATGGTCGAAACAAACCACACCAGATCGTCGACCGTCACTTTTTCAAGTTGAAGGAACGCGCGATGCGCCTCAATCTCGTCCTTCGTCGGCGCACGCAATATGCCTTCGATTCGGTTGCTCTCCGCGACGAAACCCGGAAGCCAATCGCTCATCTCAGTTCGCCTTCAACCGTCGCTCACGACCTTTTTCGAGGCATTCCTTCGCAAAGTCCGGCTCGATCCCGCAGCGGATGATCGCGTCGATGACCGCCATCTGGAACATGCCGACCGGCTTGCCGACGTCGACGGATGCGGTGAAGATTTGGACGTTGCACTCGGCGTCGATCACGATGCAAATCTCACCGGGCTGAAGGGTGTTCTGTTCCTGGGGCGTGGAGTCGGTCACCAGAACAGCGCCACGAGAACGGCGATGAGCGCCAAGAAAGAAACCAACACTGAAACCAAGCTGACGCCCACCGCGCAGCCGTCAGAAAAGCCCCGACGATAAGCCTCTTCTTCCTTCAAAGTCATGTGGTCACCTTCCGCGGCAAGCCGTTCAGCATGTTCGACCGGACCACCCACAGCGTCGGGTCGTTGACCGTGCGACTCGGCAGCGCTTCGACGCGGATCTCGATCGAGCGGCCGAGCGCTCGCCAGAACTTTTTTATACGGCTGGCCAGGAGATGGGCGCCGCCGAAACTGAAGGAATCACGCGCCATAGGCGATCTCCGCGCCATCCGGCCCGGCGGCCTCCACAAGGTCCACGCCGAGAATTTCGGTCTCGTCACGGAAAGATTTACCGGCACGACGACAACTAGTGTCTCGGCAAAGCACACTGTCGTCCCACACGATCGGTTTGCCTTGAATGAAGGCGGCCATCGCCGCGGCATCTTCCGCCTCGTGCTCACCGTCGGCGTAGAGCCGCGGCAAACCCGTTATGTCGAAGCCCACAAAAGGCGCGGTGGCCAAGACCGTGACGGCGCCCAGACCAGCGAGGAATTTTCGGCGTGTCGTTTGCACGGGGTCGCTTTTTACTCCAAAAAGCGGGCGGCCGGGTACTTATGACTGATCCCGACCGCCCTTCCGAGGGAGGAAACCACCGGGGTTGTCCCGGCGATTGGAGGATTGTCTGGTTTGTCGGGTGCTGTCAAGCGGATTCTTTCAACAATTGAGGCGCGGCAAACTCCCCGAAGAAGATTTCACTCCAGCCGTCGTGAACACTGGCGGCTTCTTCTCGGGTCGCGAACTGACCCAAAGTATAACGCTTACCGTCGACTTTGAGACGAGCCCGCCAGCGGTTGTTGTCCACCAAATCAACCCCACAAAACCCCGAGGTATTGTTGCGCTGTAGGGCGCGATTCACGTTGTTCTGCGAGTTGTTTGCTTCCCGCAAATTGTCCCACCGATTATCGGTTTTGTTCCGGTTCTTGTGGTCCGTCTGATCTTGCGGCCACCGGCCCGTCATCAGGGCAAAAGCGACGCGGTGCGCCCGGAAATTCCTCTCACGTTCCTTTGGTCGAAGTGAAATGCGAAAGCCCAAGTAGCCCTTCCCCCGGATGTGAAGCGCAACCTTTCGACCCGCGCGGAGACCCGTGCGCCAAAACAGATCGCCGGTTAAGGGGTCATACCGGATGCGCGCGGCAAGAAGCGGAATGTCGTCGTCGGTTGAAGAGATAATCATCTACACATTCTACGCCCACTTCGAGACACCCGCAAGTCTCCAGTTCCGCAAAATTTGTCGGAGGGGGTTACGAGGTTCGTGACGCACACGATCAGCGGGGGGGCCGGGGGGTGGATAGTTACTGATTGATAATGATAATCATTCTCATTTGCATTTAGAATGATACTAAGGTGCATTAGCTATCTATATGTTGACTCTGGTCGGGCCCGCCATACGCGACAGCGTATAACCCGCGCGCATACGGCGCCGCGTATGCGTTGCCGCCTGTCTAGGGCGGGAACTAGCTAAGCAATTCAACTAGTTCGGGGTCAACGATAGGCTCACTTGGGCGGATAACCCGTGCTCTCTGCCCCAGCTCGGCCTCGATACGATCAAGGCGCACAAGGTCCGCTCTGAGCTCCTCGAGAGTCATCTCACTCGGATCCTTGCTGCTACCGCTCGCCTGGTGCGCGCCAGTGAGGTGCGCTATCTCGGCCAGCGCCTTGGCTGCAGACACTCGAGCTTGCGATGGTTTCGTTTCATCCTCCGCTATTTTTCGGAGAACTTTGAGCGCAACTAGGGCGCCTTCGCGTGCTCGCCGAGCAATCTCCTGCTCGAGAGCAAGCGCAATTGTGGGATCGGCGTAAAAGTCGATCGATTGAGTCGAGTATATTTTGGATACCTGGTCACTTTTAGTAACCACCTCCACGCCTGTTGAATCCGTCACCTAATCAAATCTCCGTGAAGCCGGCACGAATCCGACACTCAGTTGTTGAATCTGTCATGGTTCGGAGTAGTGTCGCACCGTTCTACCAATTCGACAACACAAGGGAAACCAGCCAAATGACCGCACAAATCGGATCTATTAGCGAAGGCACGCTGCGCGCCGGACCCTGCCCCTTTGACTCGGAAGACGCCGCGAAGCGCTCGGCCGAGGATTAGCTCATATCGACAAGCAAAGAGCCAATCCGAATCCTCGACGAGTTGCCCCGATGATCCGCCTCATCCTCACCGCCGCCCGGATCGCAGCGGCATTCATCCTGGCCGTGCTCTTCGGCTTTCAGGTCTTTGGCTCCGAACGCTGAAAGGAAATCACCATGAAAACCGCCTATGTTACGACCGCCAAGTGCCCGGATGGGGCGTTCTTTGGCGCCGCATGGCGTGCCGATAACACACTAATCGCGATGAGCCCGGCACTGCCGACACGAAACAAAGCACGCTCTTGGGCGCGACATCACTTGCGCTGAATCACGCCCAGAATGTTGAAACCGTAACCACGAAGGAAACCCGACAATGAACCTATATCGCAACGAATCATCCAATCCGAAGCACAATGCGCAACGCAATTTGTACGGCCGCACGCACTACGTTGACGACGACACGCTCCGCTTTCACAAATCCCGCATCATTTCCGCGCGTCACACAGACAACGGCCTGCTGTTTGCAATCGTAACCTCGGATGCAGTCGATTACGAGAATACAAAGCGCGGCTTTCGCTTCATCATCTTCGACGTATTCGGCGCAATCGTCGATCGAACGGAATTGGAGCAAACCTTTCGCAAATCAAAACAAGCCACCGGGGCTATGTGGGCGGCTTTGAACGGGATAAGCGGGAAGGACGTGACGCTGAAGGCCATCGCGTGCCAAAAGCGCAACCACGCGTGGGAGATGAAGCAATTACGCAAAAAACTAATTTAACAGCCCCGCCAGAACCGAAGGAAACCAGACGATGACACCGATGCTGTGGGACAAGACAATATCTCGTCACTGGCCGACAAGGACTCCATCCATGTCATACCGCGAACGGGAGACGTTCAAAGAAGTTGCCGAGCAATATGAGCTTACGCAAACGCAGGCCGCTCGCGCGGTTACCGAGCTCGCAGCACTAGCTTGGAAACTGCCATTCCGAGTTTACACCCTGGCGCATATGGTTTGCGCCGAAGCGGAGCGCAACTTAGACACTGAATCACGCTCCGCCTAACCCCGCCCGAAACTCGAGGCCCTTGGCTGTCAATCTGTAAAGATAGCCAAGGGCCTCATAATCCTTCCCGCCTAAATTCCGCGTCAGCATAATCGGATCTTCGATCCGCTCTATCATCCCGGCCATGGTGAGCCGCTTGCGCCACCACCCAAAGCTTCCCTTGCTGTATTCCTCCATCAGCACACAAATATCTCGATAGGCGTACCAGGCGCCCGGCTCCATGCGCAGCAACAGCATTTTCCAGCCGGCGTGCGCGTTGATCTTCACCAAATCGCCCATAACGCCCTTTGGGCGCTTCAAAGCCTCCTGGCGCTCCCACAACACCTCCAGGCGTCTTACCAGCCTCCTGGCCCACTGCAGTTCCGCCAGCAGCGTCTTACGCTTTGGTCGACCCTTCCACTTGATCCGCTTGGCGCGCTTCTGCACCTGCGCGATGCGGTCAAGATCGACGCCATAAAGATTCTCTCGTTTGGCCATCCGAAATGCTCTTTTTTAACTCTCCAAAAAGTCAGTTCATTTCCACACGCCCAACGTGGTGGTAGGGAACCCATTCGGTATGACCGTTCGATGTACGCACCTTCAAGCCACCTCGCTGCGTAACGTGGATCACCTCTCCCTCTTGCCAAGCGCCATCCCGATCAACTTTCTCACTCCACATCGAATGCCCGTAAATTATTATGTCGCCTTTCTTCAACCGTAACGCCTTTCGAAGTTCCATCGCGTTTCACCTCTCTTTAATTTGCCACCGGGAGTCGGGGGTTCCCGCCCCTAAAGCGGGACACCAAGTTCCCCCTTTAGGGGGTGGGTCTGTCTAGGTTTGCTAACCGTTGATTTCATTGGTGTTTTCTTTATCCTCCCGAACTCTGTCTAGCTTACTCATTTTCATTTTCAAATTCTTCAACAAAAACAAAGCTTAGACAGAATGCTAGACAGGTGTTTTTTGCTGTCTAGGTTCGTCTCGGCACACCACCGCTTTCCCCCCTTTTCCGGGCGAGATGTAGCGCAAATCTGTCGTGGTTTTTTCACCTTCTATCGCCCGTTTGATCGCCTTGCGGAGAGTCAATTCCTCCTCCGGCATGTATATTTTGTCAGGGTTTTCGATCAGCGCTTTCGCTAGATCGGGGACGGTCATTTGTCCGTCCAGCACATCTCGTATGTCGCTCAACAAAATACCGCGGTCCATCTCTGCTTGCTCCGTTTTAGAGGCGTGTTTGGTCAATTCGATAGGCCGCAGCACCCCGACTTCTTCC
>CAZYAH010000069.1:0-9225 GCA_964645595.1 uncultured Alicyclobacillaceae bacterium
GATTGCGTCTTCGGCGGTGTGCGGTTGATTTCGTCGGCGAGGAACACGTTCGCAAAAATCGGGCCTTCCCGGACTTCGAAATTCCCAGCCGCGTCGAAGATGACATTCCCGAGGATGTCGCTCGGCAGCAGGTCGGGAGTAAATTGAACGCGCTGGTACACCCCGCCGATGAGGTGTGTGAGCGCCTTGGCTAGCCTTGTCTTCCCGACGCCAGGGACCCCCTCCAGGAGCACGTGCCCGCCGGCCAGCAATCCGACCATGACCTGTTCAATGACGGACGACTGTCCGACAATGACCGATTCGAGTTGCTCCCTCAATTCGTGCAACGACTCGCGCATTCATGCACCCTTCCTCTCGCAAGAGATCTCTTGTTTTCCACTCACGACTGCCGGTTGAGCCACTCCAGCAAGTGCCGGGTCGACGTTTGAACCGCCCGGTTCCATCGCCCGGCTGCGCGGCACTGTTCCATGCGATTCCGCCACGCCGCATATCGGCGGTTCAACTCGCCATCTGGATAGGCCGCCACCTGCGCGTCCACGGCGGTCGCCGACGAATTTTCTGGCATCCCTAGTCGCTCAGCCAATCGCCGCCGCACGGCGCGCTCCAGGAGCGCCAACTGATAGGCTCGAAGCTTCGGCTGGCGAAGGTGCCAGGCGAGCGCGTGGCGAAAATCCGTACCGAGGCGCGGCTGCGTGTCCACGTCCGACCGCGGCGTGCCAAAGCGAACCAGGCCGAACCACCCGTACAGCAGAAGCGCCAATCCAAACAGCGCCAGTGACAGCTGACGGCCGCCGCCAAACATGGCGCCGAGCGTGCTTTGCGCGACCTGTCCGTGGCCGAACTCGTCCCATAAAATGTCTTGCTCCTTTAGAAGTTCCCACGGTATCCGCAGATTGTCCCCAAGCCCGATTGCCTGGTTCTCCCACACCGCCGAAGCGGTCCAGTACACCACGGTTCCCCGGCCAAGTTTGTATTCCGCGCCGATTGTATCTCCCGCCGGTGTCTGGAAGAGTCGCTCGGGCCTTCCAACCGACGGATTGGAAATCCGAACAGACGGGCGAAAGTCGAGGTGATTCCAAGTTGCCAGCGGCTTTGCAGAGACTGCTGCCTTGCCATCCACAACCATCACTTCGCGGATGGGAGCGGAAGCTGCACCCGACTGCTGCTTCACCGCCAGTCCCGAAATCAGCGGACACCCTTCTTCACTGACCCAGATCACAACGTGTCCTTGCTGAACCCACCGGCGCAGCGACTCCACGTCCTTGTCCCGGAAGGCGCTTGTGTCCGGTTCGACGGCCACAAACACGCTCTTCGTATCCGCCGGCAGCAACTCCGGCACTTGCTGCCATGGCTGCACCGAGTGTCCAAGTTGCCGCCAGAGTCTCGCCAGTGCAAGGCTCCCTTCGGGCCGGGCAGAAATGCTGGAACCCGCGATGGGCGGACCGGTAGTGGCCGGACGCATAGCGTAGGCAATTGCGCCGTAAGCGACTAATGCCAGAACGGCCAAGATCCAATTGCGAACCTTCATGCGCCGCCACCTCCCGTCAAGAGTCCTCGGGCATCGGCCAGCAATTCCAGGGCATCGCTTTCCGACAAGTCGCGCCGGTTGAACAACACCTGTTCGGTGTCCCATGCCAGACGCCCAAACTTGGCGGCAAACTGCGCTTCTGCCGAGCGGTCCAGTTCGCGCTTGTAGGCGCGGAGCGTCTTGTGTGGCAACAGTACGGCCCACCCGCGGGCAGCGGCGTACCGCAGGTACCCGTCCACCAGCGCCTCGACCATCGCGGCATAGTCGCCCTGCCGAAACGCACGGGTAGCCTGTTCCACCGCGTCGACGGGCGAGTCGGCGCGAACGGAGGGAAGCGGGACGTAAGCAACCTCACCCCGGCGAAGCGACCGGACCCACCAGACTGCCAGCACCGCGACGCACAACAAGGTCAAAATACCAAGAGACCAGCCAACAGTCTGCCAGCTGGTCTTCGACAAGGACAACTGCAAATGGGAAGCAATCCACTCGATGGCGCGTACCCACCACGGCTCAGACGGGCCTTTGGCCTGAAACTCCGAGTGGCTGAGAATGTCCTGCAGGTTCTGTTTCGCCTGCTCGTAATGATTACTGATCAATACCGGATCCGCCATCCAACCAGTCCTTGAAATCCGGAGCGTCGGTGCGCACCCGCAGGTCCAGGTACAACAGGCCCGTGGTCAAGAGCACGAACGGCGTCGTCAGCAGCGAGACAACGTTGTCCAACACGGTCTGCACCGCGAAGCTCGGAATCAGGTGGAAGATCATGTTCAAGCCAATCTCCACGGCGAAGACAATCACGCGAACGACGATAAAAAAGCCAATGACGCGCCAAAAGTTCCCCTTGACGAGCTGCCAGGAGCGGACAATGGCGCTCCATCCCGCCTTCTTTTCTTCCAGGGCGACGCTCATCGCAAACGCAAACTTGACCGAAATCCAGATCACAACGCACAGTGCGGCAATGCCGAGCAACACCGCCAGGATTGCCGTGACCACCGCGGACGCGTGCGCCAAACCCAACACTGCGATGACGAGGACGAGTCCCGCGGAGCAGACAATGTAAAGTACAATCAACAACAGCCACTTGAGAATGCCGGTCCCGATGACTGCGAGCAGGCGGCGCCAGGCGTGGACAAACGCATCCTTGAACGAGAGTGTCACGCCTTGGAATTTCAGTTCAGCCAGTAGGCGCAAAAGCGACCCGTACAGCAGTGGAACGACGAGCAGCGCGCTGGCCATCGCCATAAGCAGTACTCCCAGCAGTCTGGGCGCGATGTCCGACCACACAAGGGCGAGATCCGCTTCGGATTTTACGGATTCCAAGCCGTTGAGCGCAGACTCCAGGTCGAACGCCAACAGCGATTGCAGAACGAGATACGGCAGGTATACGCACAGCGTTGCTGCTGCGATGAAGCGAAAATGATTGCGGAATAGCCGGAATGAATCATCGAGTAATTGGCCAATCGTCCGTGGCCGCAAATCGGAGTTTGAAACCTGATTGGACAAACTCGTACCTCCTTCAGCAATTGTTCAGACAGATCGCACTTATCATAGCACATCTCTTGGCGCGTGATAGTTAAAAAAAAGTAAATCCCGCGGTGCGAACCGCGGGATGTGGCAGCCGGCAAAGGACTCAGTGGTTCGGCGTGACCACGAGGTACGCTTCCATGGGTCCTTCGTGGCTGGCGTCTGGGTGCGCTGTGCAGATCAGTTTGAAAAAACCTGGCTTGTCTGCCTTGAACTTGAGTGTTGTCACCTGGTTCCGGTGGATGACATTTTTGAGGTTGTAGCCTTCGAGGACAATCGGGTGATCGTGCCCTTTCACGCCACGAAAGGTAAGGACGACGTCGTCGCCTTCTTGCGCTACGTACACCGCCGGGTCAAACCGATACACTTCGACTTTCGTGCCGTCCTTCTGCTTTGCCGCAATTTCGTTCGTTACAATCTGGTACTGGACGGTCGCGGCCTCGGCTCGCGGAGTGTTCGCAACAAACGGAGCGACAAACCAACACACCGCTCCAGCGAGCAACAGCGCGGAAATCTCACGCATCATGGAAAACTCACCTACCTGGGAGGAGACGAGCCAACCTGATTGAGACGCATCGGCTTGAGAAAAGCCGACGGAAGCAGCCCGTCTCCACTTCTATATTCTTCCTAGATAGGTTGCTCCATTTTCGGCTCTTCATACTCAATGCCCGACTTCGCATGCAACTCTGCGTACAGTCCGCCCTTGGCGACCAGCTCCTTGTGCGTGCCCCGTTCCACAATGCGCCCTTTCTCCAGCACATAAATGCAGTCTGCGTGGCGAATCGTGGACAGGCGGTGGGCGATGACGAGCGTCGTCCGGTTCTCGGCGACCGCCTTCAGGCCGCGACTCACCAGCTCCTCGGTCTTGCTGTCCAGATTTGCCGTCGCTTCGTCGAGAATCAGGACGCGCGGATTCAGGCAGACAATGCGCGCGAACGAGATGAGCTGCCGCTCGCCCATGGAGAGGTTGGCGCCTTTCCCGACGAGGTGCGTCTGGTAGCCGTCCGGAAGCTTCATGATGAGTTCGTGCGCCCCAACCGTGCGGGCCGCCGCCACCACCTGTTCATCGGAGATATCGGATCGAAATAGCCGAATGTTGTCCGCAATTGTTCCGGTAAACAGGTTGACTTCCTGTTGCACCAGGCCAATGGTCGCGTGCAAGTCGCGCTGGCGGATGTCTTTCAAATTGATGCCGTCGAGGAAGATGGCGCCCTCGGTTGGGTCGTAGAACCGGCAGAGCAGGCTCATCAGCGAGCTCTTCCCGGCGCCGGTCGGGCCGACAAACCCCACAAACGCTCCGGGCGGCACAGAAAAGCTCACGTCGTGCAACACGGGCTGGCCGGGTTTGTACGCGAATGTCACGTGGCGAAACTCGACTGCCCCTTTGACGTTTTGGCTGGACAGCACCACTGGGCGGTCGGTGTCCTGGATCTGTGGCTCCACCGACAACACGTTCCCGATTCGATCCGCTGCCACAATCGACGACTGCAGGGTATTCCACTGCTGCGTGATGGAGTTAATGGGCTGGAAGAACTGGCGGATGTAGCTGATGAACGCGTACAGGGTGCCAAACGCAATCGCCCCGTGCAGGACCGCCCCGCCGCCGACCCAGACCATCGCCGCGACGGCAATGTTGCCGAGCATCTCAAACGTGCGGTTAAACATCACCGAGATGCGGTACTCGCGAATGCTCGCGGTCCGGTGGCTGTCGTTGACTTCGGCAAACCGGCGGGCCTGTCGGCGCTCCTGGTGGAAGATTTGAATAATCCGGATGCCCGCCAGGTTCTCGGCCAAAAACGCCATGATGTTGGAGAGGCGAGTGCGCGTCGTCTGGTACGCGTTGCGCAGTCGCTTGCGAAACAGGACGGAAATCAGGAACAGAAGGGGAATCAGCCCCATGCAGTATGCTGCAATGCGGGCGTCGAGCTGGAACATGGCGAAGACAATCATCACCAGGGACAGCCCGTCGCGCAGCAGACTCAGAAAAAAGTTCGTGAAAAACTGGCTGACCGTCTCCGTGTCGCTCGACACGTTCGTGACCAGGCGGCCAATCGCGTTGGTGTCGAAAAACGCCATGGACTGCCGCTCAATGTGCCGAAACAGATCTAACCGGATTTGGCGGATGACGCTCTGACCAGCGTACTGGACGAGCAAAATCTGCAGGTAGTTGGCCACGACGCTGACCAGCACCACGCCGACGTAGAGCAAACTCACCGTCCACAGGCCGTGGAGGTTCGGCGGGTGGCCGGATATGTCGTCGTCGATGGCCACTTTTACGAGGTACGGCTGGAGCACCGATGTCGCGTTGTACACAATCACCAGGCCGAGCACGGCGGTGAAATGCCAGCGGAACGGCTTGGCGTAGGGCAACAGCCGCATCAGGCTGCCCATCCCCTTGCCGCGTTTGTCCGCGTGCGGATCCTTTGTCTTCCCATCTCGAACCGCTTTTGGCCCTTGGCTCACGCGCGCACCTCCTCCACTTCTTCCTGCAGCTCGTACATCGCAGCGTAGATGCCGCCTTGTTGCATCAACTGCTCATGCGTTCCCCGTTCCACCACAGTCCCCTTGTCCAGGACGAGGATGAGATCCGCGTGCCGCACCGCCGATAAACGGTGGGCGATGATGATGGTCGTCTTCCCTTTGCGCAGCCGCCGCAGATTTTGCAGAATCGCCTTCTCCGTGTTCATGTCGACCGCAGAGAGGCTGTCGTCGAGGATGAGAATCGGAGCGTCCTTCAGAAACGCCCGGGCAAGCGCAGCGCGCTGTTTCTGACCTCCGGACAGTGCGACGCCCCGTTCTCCGATGAGCGTGTCCATCCCTTCGGGAAACGCCCGGATTTCCTCTGCGAAACAGGCGTTCTCGGCCGCCTCCCACAGCTCGTCCGCACTTGCCAACTCCTTGGCAAAGCCGATGTTCTCGCCAATAGTGGTCGAAAACAGAAAGCCGTCCTGCGGTACGTACGCAATTCCTTCGCGAAGCGTCTGCAGCCGCAACTCGCGGACGTCATGTTCGTCAATGCGGATGGCACCCGGCGGGGGATCAAAGATTCTCGGCAACAGGTTGACCAGCGTTGTTTTGCCCGATCCGGTGCGACCGACAATCCCCACCGTCTGCCCACGCGCCACCTGAAAGTGGACGTTGTGAAGCGTCGGCTCTTTTGCGTCCGCGTAGCGGAATTCGGGCAAGTCGACGACGATGTCCCCGCGCAGTGCCGGAACGTCAACGGGGCGCTCTGGGTCCGTGATCTCTGGCTCTTCGGCCAGCAGTACCGCCAGCCGCTCGAGCGAGGCGGATGCGCGCTGAAAGTAGTTGAACACAAACCCCATCTGTTGCAGGGGGGTTATCAGCATCGCGAGGTATAGCGTGAACGCGACAAACGACCCGAGCGGGATCTCGCCGTGGATGGTGAGGTAGCCTCCGTAGAGCAGCGCGATGGCAAAGCTGACGGAACCTGTAAACGGGATCAGCGATTGAAACAAGCCGCTCTGCCGAAATACGGACATCTGGCGTTTGAGAATCGCGTCGACTTTCTCCTCGAATCGGCGAGCTTCCACGTCCTCGTTCGCCGTCGCCTTGACGAGGCGAATGGCGGACAAACTCTCCTCGGTGACATCCGCCATTTCACTCAGCGCTTCCTGGGCTTCGCGCGACGCGTTGCGGATGCGCGGTCCCCACCAGACGATGAAGAGAGGCAAGAAGAGAAGCGGAATCAAACTCACCAAGGTGAGCTTCACACTGACCGTGCGAATGGTCATGAACAGCGTAGACAGCAGGAGAAAAACGGCATTGGTCAGGATGTTCATCCCGCCCGCGAGCGCTTCGCGAACGGATCGGACGTCGTTCATGGCGTGATTCAACAGGTCGCCAATGCTGCGCCGGCGGAAGTAACTGACGGACAGCCGCTCCCAGTGCTGAAATAGGCGCCGCCGCAATTGGTATTCGAACTCGCGGCCAAGCTGCCCGTTGCGGAGTTGGCCGACTCCGTACAGAACCACATATCCCACGCCGACGAGGAGCAGAGTTCCGGCATAATTCAGGATGCCGCGGGCGGACAGATTTCCAGCCTGCAAGGCGTCCGTGAATTGGCCCAGAATATGCGGGAACTGCACCATCACGACTTCCGACGCAATGATGGAAAGAATGGAGACCAGATAAGACCATTTTCTGGACCACAGAAACTGTCGCAACAGGTGCTTGGGATCCTCAGTGGAACGATGCGCCACGCTCCCGGTCACCCCCTCGCGCGAATCGGACAACATGGGCGGCGGTGCTCATTCGACCACACCGCCGCCACAACGATTGCTCTATATTGTACAAAAACTTTTAGTAGCACGAAACAATTTTTTACTTCTGCATGGCTGCAAGGCGCTTGGCAATATCCTCTTTCTGCTGCTCGAACCCGGGTTTGCCGAGGAGGGCGAACATGTTGACCTTGTAGGCCTCCACCCCCGGCTGGTTGAACGGATTGACGCCGAGCAGAAGTCCACTCGCCGCGCAGGCCAGCTCAAAGAAGTAGAACAGTTGGCCGAGGCAATACTCGGTCTGTTCAGGCACTGTCACGAGCAGGTTCGGCACCTGGCCGTCAGCGTGCGCCAGCTGCGTGGCGACCCGGGCGGTGTCGTTGACCCACGACAGAGACGAACCTGCGAGGTACTCCAGTCCGTCGTCCACCTTGGTGTCGGACGGTATGGTCAAGTCGGACACCGCCTTGTCAATCTTGACCACGGTCTCAAACAGGTTTCGGTATCCTTCCTGAATGTACTGGCCGAGGGAGTGCAAGTCGGTGGTGAACTGGACGGAGGCTGGGTAAATGCCTTTGAAATCCTTGCCTTCGCTTTCCCCGAACAACTGCTTCCACCACTCGGCAAACATCCGCAGAGACGGTTCGTAGTGAGCCAGCACTTCGGTGGTCTTGCCCTTGCGATACAGGGCGTTGCGCACAGCCGCGTACTGATAGGCTGGGTTCTTCTGCAGGTCCGGGCTGTTCAACTTCTCCTCGGCGTCGGCCGCTCCTTTCAGCAACTGGACAATGTCGATGCCGACCGCTGCCAGCGGCAACAATCCCACCGGGGTCAGGACCGAATAGCGGCCACCGACGTCGTCCGGGATGACAAACGTCCGGTACCCTTCTTCGTCCGCCAGCTTCTTCAACGCGCCCTTCGCCTTGTCTGTGGTGACGTAAATTCGCTGGCGCGCCTCCTCGGCGCCGACCTTCGATTCCAGCCAGGCCCGCAAGATCCGGAACGCCACCGCCGGTTCGGTCGTGGTTCCGGATTTCGAGATGACGTTCAGGCTGACCCGCTTGCCCTCGAGGACGTTTAGCAGCTGTTGCAGCGCGGTCGGACTCAGGTGGTTGCCAGCAAAGTACAGTTCCGGCCCCCCGCGCACTTCGCGCGGCAACTGGTTGTAGTACTCGGGTTTACACCATTCGAACGCCGCCCGCGCACCGAGGTAGGAACCGCCAATCCCAATCACGACCAACGCGTCCGATTGCTCTCGGATGGCCGCAGCGGCAGATTGGATGTCGTCCACGCCCTTCTCCAGAGTTTCGGAAGGGAGGTGAAGCCACCCGAGAAAATCCCCGCCGGGCACGTTTCCGCTATGCAGCCGACGGTGTATGTCGTCAATGAATGGCTGCAGGTCGAGCCACTCGTGTTCCTGTACCAATCCTCCGACGAACTGAAGGTCCAATTGCACCATATGTAAAATTCCGCCTCCTCCTTATGCTGTTCCGCACCTGACCACTTGCGATGAACGGGAGAATTCTGATCATGCCGCGATCTTCGCTATGTCCAGTGTTAGCACAATTCGCCCTTCGATACAACGCAAACCGCCCACGATTTCGTCTTCGTTTGCATGCCGGAGTATAGTACTGTTCCCAGGTTGAACAAAGTACAGTTGTACAAAGTACAGGTGAAGGATGATTGCGTTGCCTCACGGAATGCCAAAGTGGAGCATCCTGCTTAGCGTGGTTCTGATTTGCACAGCAGCCGCAGCGGGTGCTCTGTCATCGCAGCCGAAACTAGCCGCTCACACCGCGACGAACGCCGAACAAAGCGCCGAAGCGGCGCCATCGCACACCGGCTCGACGCCGAACGTGGCGAGCCCAGCGGATGGCGCAGTGCCTCTGCGCGTTGCCGATACCTCGCTGCCGCCTCGCACCGTTCGGCAGG
>CAZYAH010000070.1:0-9217 GCA_964645595.1 uncultured Alicyclobacillaceae bacterium
CGACGCCGTAGGCGGCTGCTGCCCCGATGGCCGGCGCCCCTCTGACTTTCATCTTGACAATTGCGCGCGCGACGTCGTCCGCGCTCCGACACGTAATCCAGACCTCCGACTGCGGCAAAGCGGTCTGATCTAAAAGTTCGAGTACATTGTTATGCCAACGCAACGCTTTCACTGGGCGACCTCCTACTCCTCGTGGTCTTTACCGGTCAGCGGCATCTGTCCCGAAACAGCCGTGCTGCACGCGCAACTGCGCTCTGCAGGCAGCGTTTCGATGACGCGGAAAAACAGTTTGCGCACGTTGTCGACGTTCTTACGCATCTCCATCACGACTTCATCCACGGTCAGAGGGTTCTCGCTGATCCCAGTGCCGTAGTTGGTCACCATGCAGACCGTGGCGTAACACAGCTCCAACTCCTTCGCCAGCACCACTTCCGGGACCGACGTCATGCCGACCACAGCGCCGCCGAACGACTGGTACAGGCGGATCTCCGCTGCCGTCTCAAAGCGCGGGCCCTCCGTGCACACGTAGGTGCCGCCGTCGTGAATGGGCACGCCAAGCTCAGTTGCAGCCCCGACAATGTGCCGGCGGAGTCGGCCGCAGTACGGATCCGTCATGTCGACGTGGACTACGGGACTCGACTCGAAGAACGTCTGGGCGCGCTGTTTCGTAAAGTCGAGAAAACTGTCGACCACCACAAGGCTGCCGGGCTTGTACTGCAACTGCAGGGAGCCGACGGCGGCGGTCGCCAGTACCTGTCCGACTCCGAGTTGTTTTAACGCCCACAGGTTGGCGCGGTAATTGATGCGGTGCGGCGGGATGCTGTGCCCTGCACCGTGTCGAGGCATGAATGCGACAGTCTTGCCGCGGTATGTACCGACGGTCGCCTGTGCCCGCCCGAAGGGCGTGTCCAGTTCAACCGATTCCGTATTTTCCAACAGGTCCGGGTCGTAAACCCCGGTTCCGCCAATGATGGCGAATTCGGCTTGCATGCTGTATCCTCCCTTGCCATCCTTGCAACATCCCGATTATACGCGAAGGACCGCTGTGGCGCTACAGCTTGTCTGTTCATGCGACTCATCTTGTGCGACGCGCCACAGGGCTCCGGGTTCACAGGGTGCCGTTTGGGTGTCGGCGCAGGAAGGACACAATCTCGCCGAGGACCACCCCTTCCCCACAGTCCATCAAGTCTCCGACTGCGCGAAGGCGACTTGGAACCGAGTGCACAGTGAACTGTTCTGGCACAGCGCCGGTCATCAGTTCGGACCAGCGAAGCGGTGTCGACACAGTGGCGCGGTCGGTTGCGCGCGCGCTGTACGGGGCAATCAGCGTGCGGTTGTGTCCGTGCTGCGGGTAGTCGACGTAGACCTTGCGCCCGCGGTTCTTGGTGAGTCGCTCCAGCGTCACCACCTTTGGCATGGTCTCCGCGAGGTACTCCGCCACTGCCTTGGTGAAGACGCGCGTGTCGGCAAAACGGTGTCCCGGCGCGAGCGGGATAAACACTTGCAGGCCCGTGGCGCCCGACGTTTTCGCCACACTCGGCAAGCCGAGGCGCTGCAGGAGCTGGTGGAGTTGGAGGGCGACCTCGCGGACCGGTTCAAACCCCGGGACGGAAGGATCGAGATCGAACGCGACGTGGGTGGGTTCCTCCGGCCGATCCACGGTCGCAAAGCCGACGTGCATCTCCAGACAACCCAAATTCGCCAGCCACAGCAGCGTGGCCACGGAGTCCACCAGCACGTAGTGGATCTCCGCCTGCCGATCCGCTGACCAAATCGCCGCGGTCGTCACCCACTCCGGCTTGCCGGCCGGGCAGTCCTTCTGGTAAAACGAGTGCCCGTCGACGCCGTCCGGGTAGCGGATCATGGTCAGCGGCCGCCGCTTCAGGTACGGCAACATGTACGGCGCCACCTGCGCGAGGTACTGCATGTACGCCGCCTTCGTGATCTGCGCCTTTGGCCAGAGCAGTTTGTCTGGGTGCGTGACGGTCACAGGGAACTCTGCCATGAGTTGCATAACAGCCCTCCTCATCCAGGATCAAAGAAGTCGCCGTGCATTCACGACGACTTTTTGCGCGCTGCGCGTTTCGTTGGTTTGGCCGGCTTGGTGAGCCGAATGCTCTCTTCCAGGGCCTGCATCAGATCCACGATGTTGTTCTGTTTGCGCTCCGGCGCAGGCGCCGCGGTGACTTCCTGGTTGGCCACCTTTTGCTCAATCATTCGCATCAGTTCCGTGCGGTGTTCGTCCACGTATTTTTCCGGCTGGAAGGAGGTCGCCAGCTGCTCAATCAGTGTGACGGCCATTTTCAGTTCCTGTTCGGTCACCGCTGCGTCGGTCTGGATGTTCGGCAGTTCGTTGGTCGGCCGCACTTCGTCCGGCCAGAACAAGGTCTCCATCATCACAACGCCGTTGTGCACGCGGACGCACGCCAGCGTCTCCGCGTTGCGCAATACGGTGCGCGCGATGGCAATCTTGCGGGTTTCCTCCATCGCCCGCTCGAGCAGTCGGTACGCCTTGAGCCCTGAGGACTCCGGCGCCAGGTAGTACGTCTTGTCGAAGTACACTGGATCAATCTCCGACAACTCGACGAAATCCACGATGTCAATGGTCTGCGAGCGTTTCTTCTTGACCGACTCCAGTTCTTCCTCGTCGAGCACGACGAACTGGTTTGGAGCGTATTCAAAGCCGCGGACAATCTCGTCCCACTCAACCGCTTTGTCGCAGTTCGGGCAGGTTCGCTTGTATTGGATGGGCGTCTTGCACTCCTTGTGCAGGTAGCGAAATTTCACGTCTTTCGACTCGGTCGCGGCGAACATTCGGACAGGGACGTTCACCAGTCCAAAACTGATGGACCCTTTCCACATCGTGTGCATGGGCCGGCCCCTCCCTCTCGGACTTTGCTCCTAGTGTTGCCGGGACACTCATCGTCATCCGAGGGAGATTCTGTACCGCCCGTCAGTTTAGGACTGTGGCTGCAAAAATTTGCGGATTTGGGCCAGCACCTGCCGCTCCGGGCCAATGCACTTCTGCACGCCGGGAACCGACTTAATAAACTCTGATCCGTAGCGGGACGTTACAATCCGCTTGTCCAGGACGACGACAGCGCCTTTGTCGTTCACCGTGCGGATCAGCCGCCCGAACCCCTGGCGAAACCGGACCACGGCCTGCGGCAAACTGTCGTGGGCAAACGGACTGAACCCTTCGGCGGTCAATCGTTCGTGCCGGGCCTGCGTGACAGGGTGGTTCGGCGGCGCAAACGGCAACCGGACAATTACCAGCAGCCGGAGCTGGTCCCCCGGCAAGTCGATGCCTTCCCAAAACGACTGGGCGCCGAGGAGCACCGATTCCGGGTGGGATTTGAACGCTTCCAGTAAGTAGCTGCGGCTTCCGTCCACGCCTTGGGCAAACAGTTCGAGGCCCAGCGACTTGAGCGGATTGCGCAGCTGCTCCGCAGTCGCGCGCAGCATGGCGTGGCTCGTGAACAGGGCGAGCAGGCGGCCGCCGCTCACCTTCGCGTACTGATACAGTGAATCGGTCAGCCACACCGCAGCTTCTTCCGGGTTCATCTTGGCCAGCTCCGGCACGTCGGTCGGGACGCAGAGCAACGCCTGCTCGTGGTAGCGGAAGGGCGAAGCCACGGAAATGGTCCGCAGTCGCCCGTCGCGCTCTGCGTCGCGCAGTCCCAGCCGAAACTTTGCGTAGTCAAAAGATCCTCCTGTCGACAGCGTCGCGGACGTCAGGATGACGCTGTCTTTCGCCTCGAACAGTGCCGTGCGCAGGATGTTCGCAATATCCACCGGAGCGTAGTGCAGACTGACGTTTCTCCGCTCACCCTGGGTGCCGACCTCAATCCACGCGACCCAGTCCTTCGACAGCGACGGGACGCTGGCGAGCAGTTGAATTTTTCCGCACAACTCCGCCACGAACCCTGCCGCGTCAAACAGGCGCCCAGACAGGTCTTCGTCGGATTCGGTTTCGGCGATGTCGCTCAAGGTCGCCCGTTGCGACTCCAGTTCCTTCAGCCGCGCCTGCAGATTGTCCACCAGATTGAGGTATTCCCGCCAAGTCCGCTTTGTCTCAACGGCAGGCGTGATGCGGAAATCCGATTCCCCCTGGGGGACCCAGTCCGCCAACAGGTTGAACGCCGCCTCCACTTCGCGGCGCAGGTCGCCGAGCGTCTCCAGCATTTTTTCCAGCGTGGGCACGGCCCGCAACGCCCGCGTCTCCGTGCCGTGCAAGCGGGCGAGGAGATCCGGGACGACCCCGTGTTTACCGTGGTCGCGGGAAAGCCGTCCAATCAGGGACAGGCACTGCGCTAAGTGGACTTCGTCGCCCAGGTGCTTGGTCGCTTCCTCCTCAAGGTGGTGGGCTTCGTCCAACACCAGTTTTTCGTAGCGCGGCAGCACGCGGTGGTTCGCCTTCAGATCCGAAAAGACGAGCGAGTGGTTGGTCACCACCACGTGCGCCTCGTAGGCGCGACTGCGCGCCCGGAAGTAGTAACACGGCCGGAAAAACGGGCAGCGCTTGTTGATGCAGGATTCGGTTTCACTCTGAATGCGGGGCCAGACGTCCGCCTGCTTGCCGGCCATCGACAGTTCCTCGCGGTTCCCTTCCGCGGTCGACGTAAGCCAGACGAGGAGTTTCATATACGTCTCCAGCTCAACTTGACCCGAACCAAGTCCGGTGGCTCTGACCTCCTGCAGCAATTTGCGCATGCAGACGTAGTGCGTGCGCCCCTTGAACACGGTCAGCGACAGTTCGTGCGGCACGACCTTGCGGAGCAGCGGAAAGTCGCGTTTCGCAATCTGGTCTTGCAGCGATATGGTGTGCGTGGAAACCACGACGCGCGTGTCGTTGGCAATCGCGTAGAGCACCGCCGGAATGAGATAAGCCAGCGACTTGCCGGTCCCCGTGCCCGCTTCGGCCAAAAGGTGCAAGTCCCCTTCCAGGGCTTCGGCGACGGCCTGGACCATCTCCATCTGGCCAGGGCGCACCTGAAACCCGGAGAGCACAGATCTCAGCGGGCTCTGGTCGGTCAACAGGGCCTTGGACTGCGCCACAATGTCGGTCACTTCGCGGCGCGTTTCCCGATTGTTCGATGGGCCCTTCGATTCATCGTATTCTTCGGACTTTCGGAAGGCGAGCTGGTGGATCTGATCACAGTGTTCAGGCAACTCGGTGCCGTGTTCCCGATACCGCAGATCCGCCGTCCACTGGAACCAGGCGCCAAGTGTGCTGGTGTGGAAGCCTCCGAACGTGGCCAACTGCTGCAGCGTGACAAAGGGCAGGTCCAGGGCCTTGTCCAGACAGCGCGACAGAAGTTGCGCTTCCCGGTCCACGACTTCCTCCGGACTGCACAAGTCTGGCGCCTCGATTTGGTTGGCCTGCAGCAGGGCTTCAAAATCGCTGTCCTCCGTCGGAAAGAGAATGCTGCAGAGGACGGACAAGTCGAGAGCCGGCGCGGCAGTCGGCACGACATACCCGTGCGCTTCGCACAGGCTTTCCAGCCGTTCCATTTGCTCTTGCACAAAAAAAGTCGCCAGTGCAGCCCCTTCGACAAATTGGAGGAAGTTTACAAGGCTGTCTTCGAGAGACTCGGGTTCGTTTTGGTTGGTTACATTCGATGTATGGCGGAACACGTCGCGGACTTGGCCGGACTGCCAGCGCACGGCAGACCAGCGCAAGGGCGCGGTGCGTAGATCTTCTGCCAATGCTTGCTCCGCGACGGGCGGAGCGTCAAGGTGAAAGATGACGATATCCAAAGCGGTGCGTCCTCCGGTACACGAGATAAATCCATTGTACCAGAGAGCGTTCCGCCAGGGGCCATGGCGACACAAGAAAGAGCTACTTGACAGGAAATCGGAGCTTCAAATACCAGGTGCGGTAAGGCTAAGTCTAGGGGATCTCGTGCGGTGCGCGTCCGGTGTGCGCCAAGCGATACAGCTTTTCGGCCTCATGCACACGGCCTTGGCGCTCTGCGCACTCGGCGAGCGCAGAGTAGATGGCGGCGCTCGCTGTCCCGAGCAGCGCGGCGCCTTTGAGGTACGTTTCGGCGTCCTCGTATTGACCTTCGGTCATGAGAAGCAAGCCGTACTGATACATGGCGAGGCGGCGAATCGGCTTGCGCGTGTCTTTCATTGCACGCGAATATCTATCTTTCGCTTGCCCGACCTGACCGGTCAGGGCACTCACCTGACCGAGCGCCATCCACAGGAGCGACTTGTTTTCGGCAGTCGGAAAACACTGCAGCAAGATCCGTTCTGCGCGGGCGGTATCGCCGCTCAGCAAATGGATGAGTCCCAGCTGCAACAGGGCGTGGGAATCTTCGCGGTTGCTGGCGAGTCGCATCTTGAGCAGCGCTGTGGCTTGGTCCAACCTGTCTGTCTTCGCATACACCCAGGCCAGCAGGTACCACGAATGAGCGCGCTCGGGATCCAGTTTCAATATGCGTTTACAAATGCGTTCGCACGCATCGTAGTGGCCCATCGCGCGCTCGATGACCGACAAGAGGTGCAACAAGTCCAGATTCAGTGGCTGTTGCGCCAGGCCTCTCTGGCACGCCTCCCGTGCTGCTTCATATTTGCCGCGGCGCAGCTCGACATGGCCCAGCAACCGCCAGGCTTCGGCGTCGCCCTCCTCCAATTGGACGGCCCGTTCAAGTGCATACGCGGCATGGTCGTAGTCCCGCAGCACAAAGTGGCAGACGCCGAGGTTAAACCACGCGTCGGCGTATTTCGGCAGACGCCTCGCGACGGACTCCAGGCAATCCAGCGCGGTTTGGTAGTTGCCGAGTTCGCAGTGGAGCAACGCTTCCAGTTCATCCGCCGCTGCGATAAACAACGGTTCATCGGTAGATTCGCGGACCAGCCGCAAGTGAAAAAAGGCGGAGTCGAACTGTCTCTCTGCAGCGTGGCTGGCCGCCAAGTATAGCCGGCTGACGCAGTTGTTGGTCGCTTCTGTGACCAACTCCAGGGACTTGATGGCATCGGTGTACATGAACAGATCGTAGTAGCCAAGTCCCTTGCGAAAAGCGCAGGTCAGGGAGTCGGACAAGTCGAAGGCCACGTCCAGCCACCCGTCCACCACTTCGCTCTCCGGATGGCCTGCCGTGGGCTCCGCCGCGTCTGCCAGCGTCAAGCGGACGGGTGTCGCCAATCGGTGCGTCGAAGTACCAGATGGTGTGGTGGCCAGCCAAGTGTCTGAACCCGCCTTGGGCGCGATGGGTTCTTGAATGGCATCGGTGGCCGTCGATGGAGACAATTCGTACGTTGCGAGCAACTCGTCAATCTGTTCGTCCAGTGTCATCCAATAGTCGATGTACCGCTCTCCAAGCTTCTGGATGCACACAAGTTCGTCGGCGAGATACTCGCGCAGCCCCGGATCTGCGGTTTCTAATTGCTTCCGAATCCGATCCACCGCTCGAAACAGCGTGGCAAACCCCTGTTCAAACACGGCTAGCCCCTCCTCTGTCCGTAGGATGGGCCCAAAGCAAAGGGGATATTCAGAGGAGGGGATATTCAGACCTAGAACAGGACTTCGCCGCTATGCACCGGCACGGTCGCTCCGTCGTCCGTTTCAACGTACAGGACGCCGCTTGCGTCGATATCCCTGGCCATCCCCTGAATCAGCCCCTGCGGCGTCTGAATTCGCACGTACCGCCCGAGCGTCGCGCTGGCAGCTCGCCACTCGTCGACCACAGCCTCAAACCCGACGCCGTCCTCCGCCAATCGCTTGTATAAGAGCTCCATCTCGGAAAAGATGGCGAGTGCCAAGTCCACGTTGGACACCGCCTGACCGGACTCGGCCAAGAGAGACGTCGCGTACTCCGCAAGTTCCTCGGGGAAGTCGCGTTGCGGGATGTTTGTGTTGATGCCGACGCCGACCACCGCGTGCTGCAACATCTCCCCATCTGCCCGGATTTCGGCCAGGATGCCGCAGACCTTCTTCTGCCCGAGCAACAGGTCGTTGGGCCACTTGACGGCGATGGGAAGACCGGTCTGGCGCACTATCGCTCTCCGCACGGCGACACTGGCGAGCAGCGTCAAGTCTGCGGCCTTGCGGACCGGAATTTGCACGCGGAGGACAACGCTGAACCACAGGCCATCTTTTGGGCTGAACCACACGCGCCCGCGGCGGCCTTTTCCCCCATTCTGGATCATGGCGGTCACTACCGTTCCGTGCGGAACTCCTTCTGCCGTCATTCGGGATGCCTGGATATTGGTTGAATCTGTCTCCGGGTACCAAATCACCGTTTGGCCAATCGACTGCCCACTCGGAATCCTCGACTTGACCACTGCCGGCAGCAACAGGTCCGGCGCGGCGACCAACTTGTGACCAAGCCGCGGTACCGATTCGATTTGGCAGCCCCACTCGACCAGCGCCTGAATGTGTTTCCACACTGCCGTGCGGGAGACACCGGCCATTTCGCTCAGCGCTGTGCCAGAGACGAATTGGCCGAGGTGGTCCAGTAGTACAGCGAGGATCTTCTGGCGGACATCTTGTGTATGTGACGAAACGCTCAGGGCGGCGTCCACTTCTGGCACGTTACTTCACTCCATTCTGGTTGCGCAGAAAATCTCTCGCGGCGCGCACGAGGGCACCGCGTTCATTCGCGACATCCGAACACAGAACTGCGTCCAGCAAATACTGTTTCACTCGGCCCACCAGAGGCCCTTCCGCACCGAGTTCCACAATCTCTCGCCCGGAGATCTGCAGCTCCTGTTCGCTCCAAACGGGTTGCGAAGCAGCAAACTGGAGACAGAGCGCTTCGCGGCTCGGCTTACCTGGGTCTTGCCGGTACAACGCGTCGAGGATTTGGCAAACCCTTCGGATGCGCTCCACCCCGCTCGTCAACAACCGGTGCCTCCACTCGCGGGGTGTCCACGAGGCAGGGTCCGCAGCAAGGAGCGCCAATGTGTCTTCACTCGCGCGAATCCGCCGATTCGACCAGCGCAGGGACCGGGCCAGTTCGCGCGCTTCTTCCCGCCCCAGCCGGGCTGCAAGACACCACAGTGCAAAGGACATGGTCGTCCTCTCCTCGGCGGGCCAACCGCCCATGACCGCGCCGAGGGCCTCTCCCACCGGCGCTCCATCCGCAAACCACTGGAATGCGGCCGCGAACGCACGCTCGAGTTGCCCCAGAAGCGGCCAGATGCGGCTGTTCGCCAAAGGGCCGGCCAGGGTCCACCACTCGCCGGCAGCGAGTCGGGCCAGCTCCTC
>CAZYAH010000071.1:0-9210 GCA_964645595.1 uncultured Alicyclobacillaceae bacterium
AGGTCTTGCCGTCCCCTGTCCGTCGTCGGCGATTTCCAGGGCTTTGCGTTCACTTCAATGACCCAGACGTGTCCCGAACAATCCAGTCCTAAGTCGATTCCCAACTCTCCGAATGTCTTGCCGGACTGTTCTTCGATGACTTCGGTGACCAGCCGGGACACTCTTTGGATCTGCCGCTGACACTGCCTGCGCTTCGCATCATCCGCGTAAAGTTCCCTGAGCACCGCATCCACGGAGATCGCTTCGCCACCGCTGCTGACGTTGGAGGTAAAATCCCCAGGTTGCGCAACTCGCGCAAACATCTTCGTCCGCATCCACTTTCCGCGCCCGTCTCGCTGGAAGACAATCCGCAAGTCAAAGGGACGGTTCTTGTACTGGGCCAGAGAGATCCCAGCCTGAACCAGGTACGGCTTCGATTTCAACCGCCCGCGCAGCACTTCGACAATCTTCTCTGGATCTGCCGCTCGACCGGCGACGTGTCCACCCTGGCGCTTCACCTCATACGAATAGGTACCGTCTGCCTGTCGGCTGACCCGCACAATGCCGAGCCCGAGACTGCCGTGTATCGGTTTGACAAATACCACGGAATGTTGCCGCAGAAACTGCACCAGGTCGCGCGATTGACTGTACTTCACGGTGTGCGGGACGTATGGACGTGTGCGGCGGTCGGCCGTGAGCCAGTCGTGCACCTGCCATTTGTCGAAGAACCCGTCGTTGAAGATTTTGGCGCCGTACAATTGGCTCAGTCGCTTTCTCTTCTCCAGATACCGGGGATTGCGCTCCACTTTCCGCGAAATCACCTGGTCGTAAATGGCGTCTGGAAATGGCAGCCACGCCTTCGTCCAGACGCCATCGGTCAACACGTATCCCATCACTCGCCACTTGGCGAAGTCGACGTCCTGAATTGCGAACAGATAGACCAGGGCCCCCGCGCGGCTCCCCGCTTCAACCATTTTCGCAAGCCCTGGCAGTTGCCGCGTCTGTCTCAACTCGCCCCGTTTGTCGTCCCACTTGGGGTTACACAAGATTCCGATGGTCGGACCAATGTGAATTTCGCTGTCCACCAATATTGCAGACACCCACTCCGGCTTCGCCTCGGCCATCAATTCGGAGAACAGGGAGCTGCTCATCCACAGGGTATCCATCGGAACCGAAGGATCCAGGATCAGATCCGCCGCGATGGTGTGTGGACCACAGGTGCAGGAACACGGATTCCTTCGCGCATTGTCGAGGTGACGTCCCTGGCTCGGATGAATGCGAATGATAGGTGCGGTACTTTGAAATAAGGCGATCCGAAATCGAGTGCCAGCCTCCATCTGTCAGGACCCCTTTCCATGGTCTATCCCAACGGATATTCCGGTCGCCCTCATAGCATATTCAATGAGGGAACGGAGTGACATTTCCCGGACATTGCCTGGCAAGGATCTCAACATGCGTCTACCGGGCGTCGGATTGACTTCAAAGACTGCGATTTCTCCGGTAGGGCGTACTGCGAGGTCAATCCCTACCTCCGCAAATGGACCGTGGAGGCGCTCCAGGTGCTCTGTCACCGCGAGCGCAACGTCGTCCAGCTCGGCGATAAGGTCGTGAGCGCTTGCTCCGCCACAGTGCACCGCCGCTACTTCTGCCGGGATGGCCTTTGCACCTGTATGCATATTTGTCGTCACCGAATGGGGTTCCCCGAGCCGGGCCACACGAGCCACCACGCGCCATCGATCGGTCATCTGCACGAGCCAGCGGAAGTCAAACGGGCGACCGTCCTGTGTGGTCGGCAGCGGAACGGTCTCTTGCGCGATGCAGCGGTGCAGCCTTCGCTGTTGCCAAAACTCTGCAAACGACGCGTCGGAGGAGAATTCACGTACCACAACCTCGGTCGCCCACCGCGACGCCTTATTGACTCGGCGGCCTGTCGCCAAGGCGTGCTCCTCCCACGCAGCAACCGGAGTACCATCGAGCAGGTAGAGTCTGTGTACGGATTCGCCCTGCGTTCCCTTTACGGGTTTGATGTAGATGTCCTTGTGTCTCTTGAGAAACTGCAGAATGTCCTGTGGCGATTTTGCGAGGCGGGCTGTCGGCAAGTACTGGCGCAGCTCGGGCGATGCGCTGAGCATCCGGTAAAACGCCCACTTGTTGCTGCAGCTGCGCGGCAATGTGCGCAGACGGCCCTGTTCCTTGAAATAGGTCAAGTCCTCCGCCACGACTTCTGGAGCGGCGGTGCGGAAACGGCCGGATCTGCGCAACACGACATCCGGCAATGGAACTCGCATCCTTCGCCAGCGCTCTGTGTTTTCGTCATAGCACCAGCCGCAGGATGTGCGCTTGTAGCCGGGGACAAGAACAGCGACGTCGACACCTTGCTCCTTGCCATATCGGGCCAAGTCGGCGAACATTCGCGTCTGGTCACCAAACAATCCAGCCTGCCCGGGATATTGCGTCGCGTAGATACCGAGGCGTACAGGAGGGTCTTTTGCAATGCGAGCGTCGTCCGGCGAGCGGGATCCAGTGATGGTCAAACCCTCAATCCGCCGCGAACCAATCCTGCTGACTCCCATAGTTCCACTCCCTGCAACAAAGACGGGGCGTTTCCGCCCCGCGTATTCCTGCCGGTATCGCTTTGCCCAGACTGGTGCCGGAGGTCAGTCTTCGATTTCCACTTCTTCGAGCAGATCTTCGTCGTCCTCCGCATACTCGTGATCTTTCTTCTCGGCTAGGTCGATGGTGGCGATGCACAGTTTGGTGCGCCCCAGCACTTCTACGCCGAGTTCTTTCTCGACACGAACCAGGATTTCTGAGCCATTGCCCGTGATGGTCGCGTCGAGGCAGTTCGGACTCTGCAACACCCGAAGATGCACTTCCCGCGAATCCCTGTCACAGCTGGTATCCAGGTCGCGCAGTGCAATTTGTTCGACGTACGACACGGTGTCCTTGGCGACGGCCGTCTCGGAATTTCCGTTGTAGGAGTACCATACGTTGATGTCGAAGCGCCCGCGCACCTCGACGTAGTCGCCAACCAGTTCTGCCTCGTACGTGTGATTCATGACCCAGCACCCGCCAATGGTCGTCGGTCGGTTTGTCGGTCGAATGGTGTACGTCGTCTGGGAATACTTGCTACCCCGGCCGCAAACCGCGTGGGCCATAATCTCGCGGTAGTTCAGGTCTTTGTTTGAGAGCACCATGCGGCTACCTCCTCTTTTCTCACAGTGCCTGGGCGGATCGGCGCGCCACGGCTCTCGCCCAGTCCTGCTGTACTGCATCAGTATGCTGGGGGGCCTTCATTGGTGCAGTCCCGCCGACTGAGTCCGTGTCAACTCCCTGCCAGCCGCCCAGCGCGCTACGCGACATCGTATGCTCCCGTCACGACACATGCCATCTCCTGGACCCAAATTCCCGCGTTTTTGGGCTCACTGAATCCTGCGATGAATTGGCCCTCAAAAACACGAGGGCTGCCCCTTGGTGCTTTCGCACCTTCGGGACAGCCCCTTTAGGGTCTACATTCAATTTGCAAGACGGACATCATGTGAGAGTACGATGCAAAAAGTCCTCAAAGTTTTGGAACAAAATTTTGTGAGCCAAGCGAGGGCCGTAGCGCTCCACCACCCGCTCAGCGAGCGCCGGATAGTCACCAGCGTCAGCCAGCCCGGGAATAGAATTGCTCGTGCCGTCAAAATCGGATCCAAATCCGACAAAATCCTCTCCACCGAGCCGCAACACGTGATCCAGGTGGTCCAGGACTCCAGCGATATCCGCTTCCTCTGCGTTCTTGACGAAACTGCCTTCAAACACAAGTCCGACCCACCCTCTGCGGCGAAATAGTTCGCGCAGAACGTCGTCGGTCAAATTGCGCGGATGATTGTGGATTGCCCGGCAATTTGCGTGCGACGCCATGAGTGGGCCGGTTGTATGGGCGAACAGGTCCGCAATCCCTCGCTCAGACAAGTGAGCGAGGTCGACCCACATACCGAGTCGATGCGCTTCTTGAGCCACTTCAATCCCCGCCGACGACAACCCGGCTCCGCGCGCCTCCCTGCACCCGTCGCACAACTCATTTGCAGTGTTCCAAGTCAGCCCGATGCCGCAGACGCCAAGGCGCCACAGCACGCGCAACAGGTCTGTCCGCCCTCGCAGGCAGCCGCCACCTTCCAGCGACAGCAGCGCGGCAATCTCGCCGTTGGCGCGCGCTGACTGCAAGTCCTGAAGCCTGCGAACGGGTCGCAGAACGGAAGCTCGAACTACGTTCTGGTAAAACAAGTCAATTTGCCGCAACACAAGCTCCAGCTGATACTCGGCTGGCTGACCTGGATCTACGAACAGGGCGAATACCTGGGTGGCGACACCCGCGCGGAGCAGATTCTCAGCGGACGCCTGCAACGGGGACAAGCCGTAAAACGGATGGCCTTCCTGCTGCATTCGGTACAACACGTCGACGTGCGCATCCGCAATTCGGCGCTCAAACGCGTGCGCCATTATCTCGGCTCCACAATCAGCTTGATGGCCGTGCGTTCCTCTCCGTCAATCACGATGTCCGTGAAAGCGGGTACACAAATGAGGTCGACACCGCTCGGAGCAACGAATCCGCGGGCAATCGCGACCGCCTTGACCGCTTGATTCAACGCTCCGGCCCCGATGGCCTGAATCTCAGCGCTGCCCCGCTCGCGAAGTACCCCTGCCAAAGCGCCTGCTACGGAATTGGGATTTGATTTTGCAGATACCTTTAACACATCCACCCTTAGGCGACCTCCTTCGATGACCACGGGACTGGACTAGCACAATATATCGATATTCGCCAACCTCTGATTTATTCCTGTAGCGAAGGACTAGTGCGCGAGCAAAACTTGTCATCGCTCCGTGATCCGAATGCGCGACACTTTCAGCGCGCGACCGGTGGTGTCGCAGAGAGTGAGAAGGACAGCGCAAAACTGCCGCGGTCCGTCGGCGACCTCGAACCGCACCGGCATGTGCGTCAGCAACTTCTGCAATACCTGGTCCCGGTTCATTCCAATGATCCCGTCTCTCGGGCCTACCATGCCGACATCTGTGATGTACGCCGTGCCCTTCGGCAAGACGCACTCGTCCGCCGTCTGCACGTGCGTGTGCGTGCCAACCACTGCGGATACCCGCCCATCCAAATACCATCCCATGCCCATTTTCTCGGAGGTCGTCTCGGCATGTACATCGACGATGACGTGGCGGATCTGGGGATGTTCCGCGAGGATCCTGTCCACCGCCCGGAACGGACAGTCGAGCTGGCTCAGGAATGTTCTCCCCATCACGCTCACGACGAGGACCGGGACGGCGTTCACCATGCACACGGTGTATCCGCGTCCAGGAGTTCCAACCGGGTAATTGGCCGGCCGTACGATTCGCCTGTCTTCGTCGATAAACTGGAGGATCTCCCGCTGGTCCCACGCGTGATTGCCAAGCGTCAGGATTTCGACCCCAGCATCGTACAAAAACTCCGCCGACGCGCGATTTAACCCCCGGCCATTGGACGCATTTTCCCCGTTGGCCACAATCAGATCCGGGGCGTACTTTGCTACCAGCTCGCGTAGACATTCCTTCGTATACTCCTGCCCCGACCGTCCAACCACGTCGCCAATAAACAAAACCTTCAAGCCATTACCTCCTGCTAGCGAATCCGCCCGGCTCACGCGTTTACAGCGCATGGGCGCGGAAAAAATAGAGTAGCCCAGCGGCTACTCTATTTTGCGTATTCCACGGCTCTAGTTTCTCGAATGACTGTGACCTTGATTTGTCCTGGATAGTCCAATTCGTTTTCGATCTTCTTGGAAATTTGCTTCGCAATTCTCACCGACTCCGCATCGTCAATGACATCGGGTTTGACAATGATGCGCACTTCGCGCCCTGCCTGAATGGCGTACGATTTCTCCACACCCTCAAACGACTCTGCGATGGACTCGAGTTTCTCCAAGCGCTTCATGTAGATGTCCAGCGTTTCCCTGCGCGCACCAGGACGTGCCGCCGAAATCGCGTCTGCTGCCGCCACAATTACCGACACTGCAGAACTGAACTCAACGTCTCCGTGATGAGCTGCAATGGCGTTGATCACGACTGGATGTTCACGGTAACGGCGGGCCAAATCGACCCCAATCTCCACATGCGAACCTTCCACTTCGTGAGTCACGGCTTTGCCAATGTCGTGCAACAGGCCGCCGCGCTTTGCGAGATTCACATCGAGTCCCAGTTCGGCAGCCATCAGTCCGGCCAAATGCGCGACTTCAATCGAATGCTTAAGCACATTTTGACCATAACTTGTCCGAAACTTCAATCGCCCCAGCAACTTCACGAGGTCAGGATGCATGCCGTGGACTCCCGTCTCGAATATCGCCTGCTCACCCTCTTCACGGATCAAGTCGTCAATGTCGCGGCGAGCCTTTTCGACCATCTCCTCAATGCGCGCCGGATGAATACGTCCATCGGCGACAAGCCGTTCCAGGGCTACTTTCGCCACCTCACGGCGAATCGGGTCAAAACCCGAGAGAATGACGGCTTCCGGGGTGTCGTCGATAATCAAATCGACTCCGGTCAAGGTCTCAAGAGTGCGAATATTGCGTCCCTCGCGACCGATGATGCGCCCTTTCATCTCGTCATTCGGCAAGTTGACGACGGATACGGTGATTTCCGCAGCGTGATCAGCCGCGCATCGCTGTACTGCTGTCGCGATGATGTCGCGGGCTTTCTTTTCTGCTTCCTGACGCGCTGCCTGTTCAATCTCCTTCATGAGCACCGCTGCATCGTGGCGACTCTCGCGCTCCACAGCGGAGAGAATCAACTCCCGCGCAGCCTCGCGCGTCAATCCAGAAATCCGCTCGAGTTCCTTCACTTGGCGCTGATGAAGGGTTTCAATGTCTGCTTCCTTCTCCTCCAGCTGCCGCTCCTTTTCCCGAAGGCTCTCCGCCTTCCTCTCCAAGGATTCGAGCTTTCGGTCAATCGCTTCTTCTTTCTGCAGGATTCGCCGCTCGAGTTTTTGAAGTTCAGCGCGTCGTTCCCGACCTTCGCGTTCTGCGTCCTGACGGATCCGATGCGCCTCGTCCTTCGCCTCCAGCAGCATCTCTCTTTGTTTCGCCTCTACGTCTCTCTGGGCCGATTCGATAATTTGCAGGGCCCGCGCCTCAGCGGACCCTATTTTAGCCTCAGCGAGCGACTTGCGTACAACATATCCAACCCCAAATCCTACCAACAACGCGACAACAACACAGATGATCCACCAAAGTGGTCCCATTAAAACTGCCTCCCTGCTCAGCACCCGGCTACATAACCGGGAATCAACCACTTTTTCGAGCTAGAGGCCGCTTATGATACGCATTTCGATTGTATATTTGTATGCCAAACGTTGTCAAGGAACGTCGCATCCGTCCCCTTCGTTGGCACACAACTCCTCGAGTACCCGGAATATGACGCTCGAAGAAAAACCCTTGCGCTGCAGGAACGCTCCGACCTTGTCGCGTCGCGCGCGAACAGGTTCATTCATTCGGCGCCGCCATTGCTTCGCCCCGAGTGCGCGCGCGGCTTCAAATTCGTCATGCATGCCGTCCTGTGCCAGCAATTCCGCTGTAACTGCCGATGAAACCCCGCGTTGGCGCAACTTCCAACGCAATTCGCGGCCGCTGAGCGCGGGTCCGCGCGCCTCGATGTAGCGGCGAGCGTAAGCAGTATCGTCTATGTAGCCGGCCGCCTCCAGGTCGGCGACAATGGCGCTTGCGACGACTTCCGGACACTCCTTGCGCTGCAGGTATTTGATAATTTCATAGCGGGTCCGGTCGCGCGCGCGAAGATAATTCAGGGCCTTGTCGTAAAACAAAGCCCGAATCCCCTCTGCTTTCAGTTGTTCGAGATCCTCCAAAGAAATCTCCTGCCCTGGGCGAAAGCCGGCTTCTACCCAGAAGTGCAGGGATACTTCCAGTGGCTCTCGGTTCTCAAACAAAACGCGAACCATGTGGGGGCGCCCCGATACTTCTTCCAGGCGAAGCACGCGGTCCCCCTGCGGCTCACTCGTCAAAATCAAACACCTCGTCGTCCTCAGTAATCGAGAATGAACTCTTCACCGTACTGCCCAACTGGTAGGTTTCGCGGATCTTGCGTTCAATCTCCTCTGTGACTTCCGGGTGTTCCTTGAGGAACTGTTTCGCGTTCTCGCGGCCCTGCCCGAGCCGTTCTTCGTTGTAGGAATACCAGGCTCCGCTCTTCTGGATGATGTCGAGTTCCGTCGCGATATCAATCAGGCTACCTTCGCGGGAAATCCCTTCCCCGAACATGATATCTACGTCCGCCTGTTTGAACGGAGGCGCAACTTTGTTCTTGACGACCTTGATCTTGGTCCGATGCCCGACGACCTCGTTCCCGACCTTCAGAGCTTCACCGCGCCGCACTTCCAACCGCACCGACGCGTAGAATTTCAACGCCCGACCGCCCGTCGTGGTCTCCGGGTTGCCGAACATGACGCCGACCTTTTCGCGCAGCTGATTGATGAAAATCGCAATCGTCTTGGACTTGCTGATGGCACCAGCGAGTTTCCGCAGCGCTTGCGACATCAGGCGCGCTTGAAGACCGACGTGCGAGTCGCCCATCTCGCCTTCCAATTCATTCTTTGGCACGAGCGCAGCCACCGAGTCGACGACGATGACGTCCACCGCGCCGCTGCGAACCAGCGCCTCCGCAATCTCGAGGGCCTGTTCTCCCGTGTCCGGCTGCGAAATCAACAATTCGTCGATGTTCACGCCGAGCTTGCTGGCGTAGACAGGATCCAGCGCGTGCTCGGCATCGATAAACGCGGCCTGTCCGCCCCGTTTTTGCACCTCCGCCACCGCGTGAAGGGCTACCGTGGTCTTACCGGAGGATTCTGGGCCGTAGATTTCAATGATGCGGCCACGAGGCAGTCCGCCGACCCCGAGCGCGATGTCGAGCGCAATAGATCCCGTTGGCACGGTCTCTATGTTCATGTTCGCCGAAGCCTCGCCCAACTTCATGATGGACCCTTTACCGAACTGTTTTTCAATCTGTTTGAGCGCGATATCCAGTGCCGCGCGACGATCAGACATAGACACCATCCTATCTCACTTGAGCATCAAACAAATTTTTATTGGCCGACAGGTCAAAAACCATTGTCGAACTCATGACGAGTATTCGGTTTACCCTGTTCCGTTTCCTGCTTCCCATTGTATCAGTCTTGATAAAAAATGCAAACATTTGTTC
>CAZYAH010000072.1:0-9150 GCA_964645595.1 uncultured Alicyclobacillaceae bacterium
AGCACGCAGTCGAGACGGCGCAGGACGGTGAGCGGCAGGATGACATCCTGGTACTTGCCGCGCTTGAAGGTGTCGCGGATAAGGTCCGCGACGCCCCAGAGGAAGCTGACGATTTCGCTGTGGTTCACTGCGCTCAGCCTCCGAACGGTTCACATGACAGCGGAGACATACGGCCGTCTAACGGTGGCGCGCCAGTAGCGGTGGCTCGAGACCATGCGCGGCATAAAGTGGCTGCTGCCCCGGACGGCCAAAACGGGATGATGCAGCCGCCGCGACAATAGTGTGACCGTCAGCACCATGAGTCTAGGCAGCGCTACTCACCGCGTCCGTTCCTGAAATCAACCGGCCTCGGCATCCGACCCCCAAGCTTGGCGGGCGATTAAATGATCGTGAAACGCCCTGTCTCCGTAACCAGCGTGTGGTCCCTCCCGCCTGTTGGACGCTTGATAGCGAATCCCCCAGACGATTTCGTGACTCGCCCCTTGTTCTTACCGCCGCGCGCGTCGCCGAAGTCTCAACCTAAGGGGATTTTCACTTGCGAGTCAGGGGCACGCTGCGACCGGCGAACTAGATTGTAAAGTGAAATCACGAACAAGCCATATGCCTCGAATAAGCCTAGTCCGAGCCAGTCGCGACGGCGATCAATTTCACTACCTATGGGCGGCACGTCGTTGCCTTCAACTTCTGTCACCTGCCTCTGGCCTAGTCGCCATCACTATTGAGGGCGCGTCGCTAGATGAAGTGCCAGTTGGAAATCGAATAGTCGCGGGTGATGAGGTAATCGACGTCGCGGAGTACTACGGCAACGAAGATGTCGCGCAGGCAACACTGGTTCGCTACGTCCAACTTAAACATTCTACGCTACGGGCTGCGGACCGCTGGACTCCAAGTGAAATGGAAAAAACGCTGATTGGATTCGCGGAACGGTTCAAAGGTCTGCAACAGAAACTTGGAACCGAAGGGCTCGTTGGGAAGTTTGAGTTCTGCTTTCTTTCCAATCGCCCGGTCGACTCCGGTTTCATTGAAACGGTGGATGATGTCGCTACCGGTGCCGCTATGCGGCATCCGAAAAACCTCAAAAAGCTCGAACGATTTGCATCCCTAAGCGGATCGGGACTTTCGGCCTTCTGCAAGATGCTGCGCTTGGAGGATAAGCAAGATGGGTATTGGGACCAGAGGAACATCCTAACCCAGGATGTAACGGGCTACCTACCGGATGCGGACGTTGATGCACCCGCACAACTCAAAGAACTCGTTACTCGAAAGGCTCTTTCCGAAAGCGCCGACAACCCGACCATCACCAAGATGGACGTGCTTCGGGCGCTCAACACGGGCGAAAGGGATCTGTTTCCGGCACCATGCCTTCTCGAAGAGATCGATGGTGTAGTTGCGCGCGAGCAGGAAGCGGAATTCATAGGCAGTATTGTCGAAGCAGACGATGGTCCCGTGATTGTTCATGCAGCGGGTGGCGTTGGGAAATCGGTCTTCTCTACTCGCATCAAACTGGGTCTACCCGAGGACTCGTCGTGCATTCTCTACGACTGCTTCGGTAACGGACGATATCGGAGCGCGAGCGGCTATCGCCATCGCCACAAAGACGCCTTGGTACAAATTGCCAATGAACTGGCCAGCAAGGGTCTTTGTCACCCACTCATTCCAAGGCCTAACGCCGATCCGTCGGCGTATTTGAGGGCCTTCCTTCATCGCTTGAAGCAGAGCGTCACGTCCCTCAAAGCCGCAAACGCTGGCGCGCTTCTCTGCATAGTCATAGATGCGGCCGACAATGCGCAGATAGCCGCCGAGGAAATCGGCGAAGCTCGATCCTTTGTTCGTGATCTACTTCGTGAACGGATGCCCGAGGGTGTTCGCCTCGTAGCTCTTTGCCGGACGCATCGACAGGACCTTCTGGACCCGCCCCCCGAGCTGCTGCGTCTTGAACTGCGGCCCTTCAGTCGAAAGGAAACTGCGGCGCATCTCCGGCACACCTTCCCCCATGCTACGCCGCACGACGTTGATGAATTTCATAGACTCAGTTCGAACAATCCGCGTGTCCAAGCTCTCGCACTTTCGAGAAGATCTTCTCTCAGTGAGACTCTCCGCCAGCTAGGTCCAAATCCGACGACGGTTGAAAGTGCGATCGGGAATCTTCTTGATGAAGCGATCGGAAAGCTACGCGACACGGTTGGCACGTTAGAAAAGACTCAAATGGATAGGGTCTGTGCGGGGCTAGCCGCTCTCCGGCCTCTCATCCCGATATCCGTCTTAGCATCTATGTCTGGTGTACACGAGGCTGCAATCAAGAGCTTCGCGTTTGATCTCGGCCGCCCGCTAATCGTCACAGACAACACAATCCAATTTTTCGACGAGCCAGCTGAAACGTGGTTCCGAGAACGCTTTAAGCCGAATGCAACCGATTTAGCCGCATTCGTTGAGAGCCTGAGGCCGCTCTCTTCCACCAGTGCTTATGTAGCATCGACACTGCCCCAACTCATGTTAGAGGCAGGTAATTTCGCTGAGCTGGTTGCCCTGGCCCTGTCCTCCGAGGGCCTTCCGGAGGCGAGTCCTCTTGAGAGGCGAGACGTTGAATTGCAACGCCTTCAGTTCGCCCTCAAGGCAAGCCTGCGAGAAAAGCGATACACCGACGCCGCCAAACTGGCACTAAAGGCCGGCGGTGAAAGTGCCGGAGACGGGCGACAAAGAGCGCTCCTTCAGGCTAACACCGATTTGGCGGCGAGCTTCATGGATACCGACCGAATCCAGGAGATCGTTTCGCGCAGGACTTTCGGATCCGGCTGGCTCGGGTCCCGCCACGCTTATGAGGCCGGCCTCTTGTCGGGGAGGAAAGAGCTTTCCGGTGACGCTCGCAGCAGGCTCAGAATGACTGAAGAGTGGCTGAGAAACTGGAGTCGGCTTTCGCGTGAAGAAAGGAAAGACGAGGAGATAACCGACCACGATATCGCCGAAATGGCGATGGCGCATTTCAATATCCATGGCCCCACCAGTTGCGCTCGGAGCCTTCGAGCGTGGACACCGCGCGAGGTCTCGTTTCGAGCGGGCCGGATCCTCGCCGCGCGCCTTGTGGATCATGGTCGATATCAAGACCTGGCTGATCTCGCCTTTGCTGCCGAGAATAACCTCTGCCTCATACTCGCGATCACGCTCGAACTGAGAGAGATACACAGAACCCCGCCCAAGAATGTCGTGAGGCGGGCGCTACGCCTGCTTCTCAATCCTCGCGTCAAGCTTCGAGCTTCCGACGCATGGGACACCAAGGAAACAGTTCTTCGCGCGGTTACCACCCTCGTGGAGGCCGCGCACAAATTATCGGTTTGTAGTGCCAACGACTTAGCGGCTGCTCTAACGCGCTATTTGCCGACGGATCCTCCTCGCGGCCTTTCCTCCCGATTCGGAGAGTCAAGGTTTCCGCTTCTCCGTGGCTACTCGCTGCACGCGGCGCTCGCTGAGGAATCTCTTGAATTGATCGATCTCGCCCATCCCGAGTTAAGGAAGGAGCTAGAGAACAAGGAGGGGCAAAGCGACTCGCACGACGTCCGAGAGTTCAAAGAAGTCATTGGTGAGTTGCTCCCTTGGCACCGGCTTTGGGCGGACAGTTTTGTGGGACGCACGCCAAAGGGTGGATTGGCAGCCGCAATTTTGGATACAAACTCCGCCTCCAGGGCGGCAAGCCTTAGCTATCGGGAGGTGTCGTACACGTCAGATGAGATTGCGAGGATCTGGCTTGATATTCTCCTCGATTCGGACGGCATCGCTACCGGCTCGCTTGACACCTTCAACCAGTGGATGGGTGCGCTCAAGCAGCCACTCTACACGCCAACTCTAACTCAACTCGCTCGGCGAGCCGCCCGAAAAGAAATCACAGAATCGCAATCGCTTGCGTACGCGAGCAGCGCGTTCCGCCTTACGAGAGATGAAAGAGGGGACGCTGAGACAAAAGCAGGCGCCTATGTTGGTTTGGCAAGAGCAATTTTGACTGTAAGCCGCTCTGAGGCGACGGCGTACTTCAACCAAGCAGTCGAGGTCGCGAGCAAGATTGGCGACGAAAACCTGGACCGATGGTCGGCGATGTTGGAGTTAGCCGATCGTGGTGCCAACCTAGACCGCCCCGCCCCCGAAACCGCCTACAAACTCGCCCGATGCGCGGAACTCACTTACGCCTATGTCGATCGGGATAAGCACTTCGATTGGACAGCAACTGTAAGAGCCATTGCAGGCCTCGGCGCCTCGTCGTGTTTTGCGATCTTGAGTCGTTGGCGTGATCGCGACTTTGGAAGGACCGAGAGGCTTCTACCGTCAGCCGTCAGCTTTCTTCTCGAACGCGGAGGCCTCGACCCAAAGGCGGCGCTAGCTCTTGTTGGGTTTAGAGCTCATTGGGACGAAGTCTTAATGCTAAAGAGTGCGTTGGAAGCGTGCACCACAAAACTTGAGCAAGAGAACGTATCAGCATTTCTTTTTCGCTACATGATGCTGGGCGAGCACCGACCTCAGACGTGGCTAGGGGTGAAAGACGTAGCGGCTTTACACGGCTTGGAGTTGGCCGGCATTGACGAGTTGATCGCGTTCAGCGAGCGGAAAGCGAGATCGGCCAAGTCGGGAAACGATAGCTACCCTAACGGATTAGGTCCCTCCGAAAGCGAGGACGAGCGCGACTGGGACGCCGTCTTCGCAGGCACGGACCTAGGCATAGCCAACGACATTTCGCACGCGTACCACCGATTCAAGCGGTTCGACCCGCCGTACTATCATGACCGGTTCTTCGCGGAGGCTTGCGACCGAGTCCACGCTGGGAATGAGGCTGAGTTCATAAAAGCCATCTCGGATATCGCGGACTTCAATTTGTATCATTTCCGCAGCTTTCTAGAGCAAATCCCGGAAGGATGGAGCAGTCGGCTCGCGGTCAAATCAGCGATCGCCAGTACTTTGAAAACCTTCTGCGCGCGCTACTGCATGGATATCTCGCGGAGCAGATACTACGAGGTGCTCCCGTTCAAGAGAGCTTACGAACTCTCAGGTGTTTCGGAAGGTGATATCATCGATGTTGTTCTCTCCGCTATTGGAGAGGCCAGCGAACTTGTCGGTGCCCGTCGGCTGTTCACGATCGTCGGGCTTCTTGCCGCGAAATTGTCAGACGAGGAGTCACGGGAGGCTCTCTCGTTCGGTCTTGGTATGTTCGAACCAGTTCTGGAAGACAACGACGGTGATGGCCCCTGGTCCCCGCTCCTGACGCCGCCGGCGGAGATTGAGGCCGCCGTCGCTGGATATGTGTGGGCTGGCCTCGCGGTACCAAAGGCTAGCTTGCGCTGGGAGGCAGCGCACGTTGTGCGGGGACTGTGCAAGCTAGAGCGGGAAACGGTGTTGGCGCACTTGATCGCACTGGCGAAGGGAGCCGCGGGGGGGCCTTTCGTAGATGCACGACTCCACTTCTATCACCTGCATGCAGATCAATGGTTGGCGATTGCCCTGGCACGGGCCGCACGGGAGACTCCCAACATCCTCGTTCCACACGCCGATTTCCTGACTCAACTGGCCCTAGATGGCGAGCCTCACGTTCTACTCCGAATGTTCGCTGCAAAGGCCGCGCTGGCGCTCCTCGATATGGGTCTTCTGGAAGATAAGGCCAGTCTGAGGGAGCGGCTTGAGACCGTGAACTTCTCGCGTCTTTCGCCGATTGCATCCAAACACCACGAACGCTTTCGTCCGGAGCCTAAAGGCGCACACGGAAGTACTGTCGGAGATCGGTTCTATTTTGGCATCGATATGGGCCCGTATTGGTTTGCTCCACTTGGGAGACGTTTTGGAAAATCGCAGGCCGACATCGAACGCGAGGCGCAGGGCGTGATCAGTGTTGATTGGCACTATTCCGGTCGGAACCACTGGGACGAAGACGAGCGTGCACGGCGAGCGATTTACGCGGATGGAGAAACACATCATTCCCACGGATCGTACCCGCGCTCCGATAATCTCAGTTTTTACCTGTCCTACCACGCGATGATGGTCGTGGCTGGGCGACTACTCGCCACGGTTCCCGTGCATCACGATCCAGACGACCCGGACGACGAGTTCGCAAGTTGGCTGTTGCGCCACAGCCTTACGCGTCCCGACGGAAACTGGCTGGCAGATCGACGAGATCCAGCGCCGCTAGAGTGGCCGAGTTGGAAGGATGACAAGCAGACCGACGAGTGGCGTTGGTCCGTCTCCCGAATCGACTTTGATCGGTTTCTAATTCTACCAGGAGAACGAATTAATCTCTGGGGCCACTGGAGATCCATTCTGGGAAGTCGAGTCGAGTCCATTCGCATTCGAAGCGCTCTTGTTTCATCCGATCGGTCTCACGCGTTGTTGAGGGCATTACAAACCGCCACCAATCCTCACGACTACCGGATTCCTGCCGCCGATGACGAGTTAGAGATCGATGGCGGCGGCTTTCAGCTCAAAGGGTGGATCGCAGATCCGAGCAGTAATGGCGGCATTGACGATCATGACCCATGGGCGGGCAGCGTCCGGTATCCGCCCATAAGTCCGGCTCCCTTTGTGCTGGATCTCGCGAAGCTTGAGTCCGACTCCGAACGTCGCACATGGCGCGCGAGGCGACGTCACGAGGCTCTCTGGTCTCAAGTGTGGGGTGAGTATCGAGATAGAGACGACGATTCGGAAGAAGAAAGTGGGAGTCGCCTTCAGGGAGCGTTGCCTTTTGTTCTTGGATTTCTTCGCGAAATAGGCATGGACTTCTTAGTAGAGATAGAGATAGAGCGGCGTGTCCTCCATTCCCGTTACGAGAGCCGCAAAGACGATGGGCTAGGATTCGTTCCGCCGAGTGCAAGGCTCTTCCTCGTCAAATATGACGGTAACGTCGTTGCACTCTGAGGCAGTGCTGCGGCTCGGCAAGAAAATCGTCGATGAGTTGGCGCTAGACGAATCAGTCGATACGCTTGGCCGCTGGATGGCTCACTACATCGCGCAGTTGATGTTGGAGGCCGAGACGGCCGAAACAGATGACCACCCGGCCAAGATGTCGAGATGTGCTGAGGCCATACTGAACCTTTGGAAACATCGCTATGAGCTGCCTTTCCCTAACCGTCCGTTTGAGGATTGGAAGGTGATCCTGAGGGCTCTGGAAAGTCTTGATCCCACGGACGATGCACCCAGGTATTTCCGTTCCATACGAATGGCGATTGACGAAACTGAAGAAAATGCTGAGTCAGGAGAATGGCTAAAGGCCGTCGACGGCTTGGATTACTCGGCCAAACTTCTCATCCAATACTGTTTGGTGCTTGCGGCCCAAAGCGCGTTGGACAAAACAAGGGAATGGGTGGCACTCGCCGAAGCGGCCGGCGCCGACGATGAGATCGATCTTTCCATTCTTCACGTCATCGCAGAGGAGAGTGACTTATTGGAATCAACCGAACCGGACGAGAGGGCGCGAAAGCGGCTTGAGGATCGCCTTTCGCGATTGAAAGGCTTCCAGACCTTGGCAAAGGGATTGGCGTCTCAGTTAAGACGTCAACTCAAACATGAGGGATCGCGATAAACCGCAGCTATGATCTTTCTCGGAATGTCAGGTGTTTCACTTATCGACCGGCCATTGTGACCGACGCGGCTTGTCCACCTAACGGTGCGGAAGGCCCCTGTTAGGTGGTGGACACCTCCCGTTTGCTAAGCAATGTCCAGTCTGTGACCCTGCGATTGAGATCGTAGTCAGGCCGGAAGTAGTATGGGTTGGAGTTCGACATTAGCCCGGACAAGAGGTTGCGATCCTCCTTCGGAAGGCCAGTCCACCAGACTTCGGCAAAATAGGTATTCTCGCAATGCGCGAAGAAGAATTGGGGCAAGAAGGCTAGAAGCTCGGGATCGGGAAGGGCTAGCACTTGTTTCATGTAGAGTGTGGGAGACAGTTCGTCGCGCACCCACAGGAAGACGACGCTGGTACCGCGCTCACTCACGTCAACACCAAATGCCAGCCATTCAGACGGTCGCGACGGATCGTGAAGCACTTGAAGCGAGTTTCCACCAATGGTTCGGTTTGGAGTAATTGCTCCAGTCGCCACGACTGATGTTGGTCCGCCGACGAGCACTTCCACCATTCTGTAGTTGCCGAAATCCCGCGCGACGAGCGCTGCATCCATGGACGACTTCACCCGCTGCGCCTCGGCTCTTCCTCGCTCGAAGCCATCGCTTTGGGCACGCAACAAGGACTGGACCTCGCGCTGAGACCGAGCATTCATGCCTCTGTCCAAAAGGCCCCGGACGACAGGAGACGCGCGGGTTCCCCGAACTTTCTGGTACAACTCCCAGCAAACCGCTCGGTAGGCAATCAAGAATATCTGGAGCGCGCTAGCTTGAAACGGTTCTTTTTCAAGGGCGGCGAACGCCTCACTGTCGTGGACAGCGCAGAACGCTTCGAATATCGCAGCGCGTTTCCAACCACGCCTCTCTGCTTTCAGTTTGCCCCGGTCATCCCAGTTGACTGGGTAGAAGCTCATTACGTGGTTGTCGGGGCTAGAGATTGCCCGCAGTACCCTCGATCGTTGAAGTGTATGGGCCGAGATGACCCCTCCGCATTCATCGGCCGATGCGTCGGGATGCAGGCATGTGCGATACGCCGCGGTTCGCTCGACCTGTGAACGAATAGCCCCGAACGGAAGCGGCTCTTCGCCGCTCCGAAGCATGTGGCAACGCTTGTACTTTCTGTCTGATCCGCACCAGCACGGATCGTTTCTTCCAAGAGGTTTGCTCACTTGTCGCCAGAATAAACGAATCGCCTAAGGCGCCTTCTTAGTGGGTTGCCAGCATGTGTGAGCATTGCGCGCCAAAGTGCGCCACTCAGGGTGCTTGTAGTCGCGGACGTATAGATATCACGAAAAAAAATCATCAAAGGGAATTAAGACGACAGCTTCGTGGAGCGGCTACAGCTGAGCTTTGCCCCTGTATGATGAAAAAAATTTTGGGAGCCCCCCAAGTACGAACATACTCATTGACGTAAGCTCTTAAATCACTACGACTTAAGGGGGATCGCGCGAATTGATTTTCCGCCCAAAAAGCGGTACATTTAAGACTACCCCGAACGGAGGCATTTTTGTCCTCCCGCCCCGCCTCCGAACCCCGTAGCAATTCCCGGATTTAATGACCGCCCCC
>CAZYAH010000073.1:0-9115 GCA_964645595.1 uncultured Alicyclobacillaceae bacterium
CACCACGGGGTCATGTCCAAAATTTTGCCGAGAATCCAGTCGGAAAATGTGCCGGCGCGTCGGTAACGTTTAGCATAATCTTGTTTCCTGTGAGATTCCTTATCATAACTAAACGACGCCAACAATATGGACAATCCGCATCCTATGAAGAACATTGCTAGGAGCACTCCACCAACAAATGTCTTTTCTGGGTTAAGAAAAATGGACAACGCACCAATTGCTACCGACGTCCAAAACAATATTTCTGCGATCCGCTCCGTGTTAACCACCTCATGTTTGCACGTCTATCCATCGCTAGTGCCAGTATCAGCATTTACGGAGCTGTCACCGTACAAACGTTGACGCGGCGGTGGGCCCGACAAAGAAAAAACCCGGCGAAACGCCGGAACAAGAATGGACCAGAGATTGAATGTCACAGTAAAGCGTTCTGCGCTTCAGCGTACGCACGCGGGATGTAGGCACAAGCGGGATCGCTCTCCAGGTAGTCGCCGGTGACTGCGTACGCCCGCGCACGCGATCCACCGCAGACCCCGCGAAACTCGCACACTCCACATTTCCCTTTGAGCAGCGCAGGATTGCGAAGTTCCTGAAAGAGCGGACTGTTGCGGTACAGTTCCGCCAGCGGCGTGGTGCGGACGTTTCCGGCGGAAACCGGGAGAAATCCGCTCGGGTAAACCTCGCCGATGTGGGAGATAAAGATGAAGCCGTTTCCATCGTTGACGCCGCGCGCGGAACGGAGCGACTGGTTCGCGAGCAGAAAGCCGCTTTGTGCTCCTGTCGGTTCCCCGGCTTGGCGGTGCTGCGCGACCACCCGCCGGTAGTGTGGCGCTGCCGTGGTCTTGATGTCAAACGAGCGGACTTGTGCCTGCTCGTACAGCCATTCCATGACCTTCTCTGTAGTCCCGGCGTCCACCATGTCCTGGGCCCGCCCGCGCCCGGTCGGCACCAGGAAAAATACGCTCCACAACACAGCACCAAACGACTCCACCACGTCGGCGATGCGACCAAGGTCGTCGACGTTGTAACGGGAGACGGTGGTGTTCACCTGGATGGACATGCCGATTTCGCGCAGTGCGCGAAGCGCGTCCAGCGTCAACTCGTACGATCCCCTCGTACCCCGGAACCTGTCGTGTATCTCCGGGGTTGACCCGTCCAGGCTGAACGCGCAGCGGGACAGCCCGCACGCCTGCGCCCGCGCCAGGGCTTCCTTCGTGACGCGCGGGGTGGCGCTTGGCGTCATGGCCACCTCCAGCCCCTTGGCCTTGCCGTACGCGATGAAGTCAAAGAGGTCTTCGCGTTCCAGCGGATCGCCCCCCGTGAACACGAGCAACGGCCGGTCCATGGCCGCAATCTGGTCAATCAGGGCAAATCCTTCCTCAGTGGTCAGTTCGCGCGGGTCGCGCCGACGCTGCGCTTTCGCACGGCAGTGCAAACAGTGCAGTTGGCACGCGCGCGTTACTTCCCAGATGACGATGAACGGATTCTCCGCGAAGTTGCGATTCCAGAGTCCCCTTTGTGGATGCGTCTGCGGTTGCTTGGACATGGGCAGGATCTCCTTTACGGGCTTTGGCTTCATCATGACACGGCCGATTCGCCTTCGCTGTGCGCTACGTCACGGCGAATGCCATGTGTCGCGGTAAGATTTTGTATGCCGTTTTCCCGCGCAATGGTAATGCGGGGCTGCTCGCATGCCAGCGTTTTGCGTAGAAACAGGCTGCGGTGTGGCGCAGTTCTACGCAGGGTGGCAGCGCGCAAGCCCCGCATCTCAATAGACGTCAGAGGTATGGACCCTGAAGAGTTATCGGATACAGTTCTGCAAATGAAACGAGGTTTGAGGCGGAGCGACGGGACAAAGTAGTGTTCACCCGGTTGTGTTCCCGCCGACGGGGCGTGTGGTCACATCGGTTGAGTAGTATTCACTCACGAGTTCGCCATTAGGGACATCGTGCCCAGCACAAACTCAACGACGCCAGCCAGGATGGCCAACGCAATAATTCCTCGCGCGACACTGCCTGGCCACAGTTTTGCTCCATTTCTTTGAAAGAGTGGACCGTTCGTGCCCATGCTGTTCGCCTCCTTTCACCTGCGTTAAGATGAACGCAGGAATTGCCCGGAGCGGCGTGAACACCGTCACACAGGTTGGAAAGGAGATTTCACCATGCCCGTCACGTCCACAAAAAAACGCCTCTCGGCTACAGTTTACTACCTTTTGACCGGACTGGCACTCGGGTGGCCTGGGTTGCTTGCCACGGGTTGGCTGCTGCCGTTGTGGAAATCCGGTGTGACACTGACTCCGCTGTCGCTCGGCTCAATCCACCTGCTTGTGCTTGGATTCATGCTCACGGTGGCTTTCGGGGTGCTCTATCAGATTGTCCCGATTGCCTTTCAGGCCCCGCCAGTACCGCGACATGTGCTCTACTGGCATTTGCCGATACATGTTCTGTCCGTGGTCCTGATGGTGACAGGATTCCTGACTCTGCAATATCCTGTGGTAGGCATCGGCGGCACACTGTTCATCGGCGTGAGCGCAGCCTACTTCGCCTTGGTCTTGCGGAGCTACGTGCGGGCCAAAAACAAAACGGCCGTGCACAGGAACCTAGTCTGGCCATTTCTGTCCTTGTGGCTGGTCCTCCTGATTGGCGTCTATCAGGCGTATTTTCCGGAGTACACTGTCGCAAGCGTCGTCCTCAGCCACGTTCTCGTTGGCGGTTTTGCGTTCTGGACAGGCCTCGTCCTTGTCTTTTCGTACAAGCTGGTGCCCATGTTTGCCATTAGCCACGGCTACCGCGCGTCGCTGCCAAGAACCGCAAGTACATACTTCCCTGGTGTTCTGTTGCTGATTGTCAGTGCGTGGTTGGAACCTTCCAGTGCAGGGAAGGCACTGCGTTTCGCTGGGAGCGCACTCATCCTATTGGGACTCTCGTCGTTCGTCCTGGACATCGTGGCGATTGTGCGCGCACGAAAACGCCGTCGCGTTGTGTTGCCGCTGCTCGATGCGTTTGTGGCAAATGCGTGCATCGTGATGGGACACGCGTGGATGGTAATCAGTATCGTGCTGAACAAGCCGCAGTGGATTTATCCCGCGGCGTACCTATTTTGGTTTGGCGGGCTGATGCCGCTCATGATGGCGTACATGCAGAAGATTGTACCGTTCCTCTGGTTCGAGTACCGCTTCAGCAAGCGGCCGGAGCGGAAAACGGCCCCGCTCATTGACGAGATGGTCTCCAAGTACGCCTCGCAGGCTGGCATGGCGTTGTACTACCTCGGGGTGTTGGCTGGACTGGTCAGCCTCACGGTTGACGGGACAGCAGGCGCTTGGACGGCACTACATCTTTGCAGCGCGTTCTGTCTCACCCTTGGCAGCCTTCTGCTGTTTGTCGCGCTGCGGCGCGTGTTGTTCATCGGCGGACCGCGCCCGGCGGACGATGCGCCAGGAACGTGACACACATGCGCCACAATCACTGTGATTACCCGCTTCTACAGGACGCAAATCCCCCCAGTACGAGGCAAAGCGGTAATATCGTATTGACAAAAAATAAGTGACTGTAGTATTGTAATCACCGCGACCGATTACTTACAAACTGTAAGTTAATAAACAACAGGAAGGTGGTTGCGGTGAGTCTCGGTTTGCTTATTATTCGTTTGATAGTTGGTTTGACCTTTGCGGGCCACGGCACGCAAAAGCTGTTCGGCTGGTTCGGCGGCCACGGTCTCAAAGGCACAGGCGGATGGCTTGAGTCCATCGGGATTAAGCCAGGATACCTCATGGCGTTGCTGGCTGGTCTCTCCGAGTTGATTGGTGGTCTGTTGTTTGCGGCAGGACTGTGGCTTCCTGTGGCAGCCGCGTTGTTTGTGATCACCATGTTGGTGGCAATCATCAAGGTTCATGGGAAAAATGGCTACTGGATCACTCAAAACGGCATTGAGTACAATGTGATGCTCATTGCGATTGCCGTCGGTGTCGCGCTCATTGGACCTGGTCAGTACGCGCTGTAAGGCATACGCCGCGTAGAAGCGGAGACAATCCTTTGAACAATGCCTGCGATACTCCGGGATCCACCACATCACTTCATCCGGTGGTACCATTGAAGAGCCAACTATACAGAGGTGATGTCGGTGGATTTCATCCATAAATTTGTTCCTTCCGCCAGCGGCGACAACGCTTTGACGCTCGTTCTCCTGCATGGCACAGGCGGCAACGAAGAAGATCTGATCCCGCTCGGCAAATTCCTGGCACCGGACGCGGCGCTCCTCGGCGTGCGAGGCAAGGTGCTAGAGGGCGCTGCCCCTCGCTTCTTTCGCCGGCTGGCGGAAGGGGTTTTCGATGAAGAAGACTTGGTCTTTCGCACGCATGAGCTGGCCCGGTTTCTGAAAGAAGCGGTCGATGCCTATTCGCTGAACGCACGTGGCCTCGTGGCCGTGGGTTATTCGAACGGAGCAAACATTGCAGCCAGTATGCTGTTGCTGGAGCCAACTATTCTGTCTGCGGCGGTCCTGTTCCGCGCCATGGTTCCGCTGGAACCGGAAAAGCTGCCGGAACTTCGTGAAAAACAGGTTCTCATGTTGTCGGGTCGGATCGATCCGCTCGTTCCCCCCGCCAATGCGGAACGATTGGCACAACTCCTGAGACAGGCGGGCGCTGATGTGACCCTAAACTGGCAAAACGCAGGCCACGGCCTGGTTCATGAGGAGTTACAGACAGCCCAGGTTTGGGTGAAAAAATGGAATACCTATGGCACTGCATGAGCAATTGGGGAACAGGGGATTTTTGAATACGTACACAATACCATTCGGAGGAGACGGACTCATGGCAAATGTAAAACTCGCGATTATTTATTACAGCTCCACAGGGACAAACTACGAGATGGCAAAAGTCGCTGCCGAGGCTGCGAAGGAAGCAGGCGCAGAGGTGAAAGTGCTGAAGGTTCCGGAACTGGCCCCTGAAGAAGCAATTGCGTCAAATCCTGCCTGGAAGTCGCACTACGAAGCGACCAAAGACGTCCCGACGGCAACCGCAATGGATATCGAATGGGCCGACGCCGTCATCTTCAGCGTGCCGACTCGGTTCGGCAACGTGCCGTCGCAAATGAAGCAGTTCCTCGACACGCTCGGCGGTCTCTGGGCGCAAGGGAAAACCGTCAACAAAGTGGTCAGCGCCATGACCAGTGCCCAGAATCCGCACGGTGGACAGGAAGCGACCGTCCTGTCGCTCTACACAACGATGTACCACTGGGGCGCCATTGTAGTCGCACCGGGCTACACGGATCAATCCCTGTTCGCAGCTGGCGGCAATCCGTACGGAACCAGCGTCACGGTCGCCGAACCCGGCAAGTTGGACGACGCATCCATCGCCGCCATCCAGCACCAGGCAAAGCGCGTAGTCACGGTTGCTGATTGGGTGAAGAAAGGGCAAGCCCAGGGCTGACAGCGCGAATCGAAAGCAAGCCGCCTACCATTTTTGGTGGGCGGCTGTTTTTCAATACCCCAGATACGCTTTAGCCTCCTCTGACACCATCTGCGGAGACCACGGCGGGCATCGGTGCGGTAGCGGATGTCTGGACGTGGCGCACACCTCCAGTCGAGCTCACTTCGCCCGGAAAATCTTCACACGAACTGTACCGTTCCCTTCGTCGTCTATCTCGTACTGATAACCCCGCTCGTCCAGTTCCGGCAACAGCAGCGCTGGAACGCGGACATTCCAGATCTCAAGCCCGAGTTCCCCGGTCTGGCACGCCTCGTGATTTTCAAGGAACTCGAGTGTGCGCACCATCGGCTCGGGCGGCTCGAGTTCCCGGTTGTCCAGGTGAAAGTACAGCAATTCTGTTTGCTCGCGGTAAAAGTGCACCACAAAGTGGTCGCTGTCTTCCTGCACCACCGCGTGCTGAAACCCTTGTCGCCCCAGCACTTTGAGCAGTGGTTCCGGCTTGAACGTGGCGTGCAGTTCAAAGACGTCGTCCGGACCAAGGCGACCAACTGTCTCCATAATGACCTGAAAGGGTTCCTGCTTCGCGCGCAGCATATCGCGAACGTCCAATACAACAATTTGTCTCGCCATCAAAGAGTCCCTCCCAACACAATGTATCTGTACAACCCATCTCGACAAGCCGCACCAGACTGGCCGTTTGTATGATGTCTTCTCCATTCAAAACAGTACTTTTCGGTGAGTTCAACGGGCGAAGCCATTTGTAAAATGAATCCCATCTCATCTTGGATGGCGAAGGAGGAATTTGCCCGTGACGCAAGGTATTATTCTGCTGCTGGTTGTCATTTGGATTGGCGCGCGCCAGTTACAAGCGCGAAAGCTCAAAGTTCAAAGCCTTTGGATTCTACCCGCACTGATGTTGTTCGCGAGTTTTCAGGTAATTGGCAAGGAGATCTCCGCAACGGCGTGGGCCCCGATTCTGTTCGCCTTCGCGTTTGTGGTGGGTGCATTGTTCGGAATTCTCCGTGGTCGATGGACGAAGGTGACGGTGAATCAAGAGACCGGGGAAGCTTGGGTCAAGGGCTCTCCCGTTGGGCTCATCGCCTGGATTGTTCTGCTTGCGCTAAAGTTCGCTGTGCGCAGTGTGTTTCATGGAACGGACGTAACGTCGGCGGACCTGGCGACGTCGGCGTTGTTGGTGATGGGCCTTGGTACCGCAGTCTTCCGGCGTGTGTACATCTACTTGGCGTATCGCCGCCAGGCTGGACGGGCAATCGGCTAAGCCTGGAGAGCTGAACCGTTCGGGTTGTAAAGGGGAAGCGGTTGCGATGCAATCCTCGTTTCGATTGGAATTGAAGATTGGGCGCATTGTGCGACTGTTCATTATCGGTGCCTCCTTCCTGGAATATCTGCACCTCGTTTCGCCGGGTGGACTGTCAAGCAATGAATGGGTGTCCACAGCAATCTTTGTCCTACTGTTCGCGATTCAGTGCTTCTACACCCACGAGGGCACCCCAAAACGCGTTGGCATGGAACTCGCGTTTGAATCCGCATTGCTCATGGCGCTGGTGTTGGTGAATCCGGACATCGCCCCGACGACGTTTCTACTGACATATGCCCCGGTAATCTTTCGCTGCGGAAGAAACCTGCCGTCCTTGTACGGAGTAGCAGTAGCGCTGGCGATTGTATGCCTGCCGGTTGCTGGCAGCGCGTTCCTAGGTACATTTCATATTTCGACCATCTCTTCACAGGTCCAATGGACACGGTTTGTACTCAATCCAACTTGGATCTTCATGTTTACTCCAGGATGGATGCTGAGAATCCAAATCCTCGCCAATCAAAAGACCCAGCAACTCCTCGCTGAAAATCGTCGCCAAAAGGAGGACCTTGAAGCAGCACACGCGGAGTTGATGCAGTACATTGCAGAGGCGGAAGAATTGGCCGCTCTGCGGGAACGAAATCGGATGGCTGGAGAAATCCACGACACTGTGGGCCATGCCCTGACGTCTGTCATTCGCGGAGCGGACGCTTGTCTGGAGCTGATTGACCCGGGTGCTTCGCGCCTGCGGCGGCACCTTTTGGCTATGCGCGACACTGCGCAGGAGAGTCTGCAGAGTATCCGGATGTCCGTTCGCTCCATCCACAGTTCGCCCCCGGTTGCTGGTAGCTGGGAATCCGTGTTGACCAACTTCGCCCAACGCGTATACGACACGACAGGTACGAGCGTCGTCTTCGAAACGCCCATGCCCATTGACCCTGCCAAGCGGTACACAATCTTTCAATGCATCAAAGAAGCTGTCACGAACGCGATTCGCCACGGAAAGGCAAGTCGAGTGACCATCGAATACAAACAGCACGAGGACGGAGAAGTTATCATGATTCGCGACAACGGGCAGACACCTGAGTTCGGAAACGTCGCGAAAGGATTTGGACTGGAAAGCATGGAGCGAAGAATGAAAAGCATCGGCGGCGACGTTTCCTACCACCCATTGGAAGATGGGTTTCAGGTCATCCTGGTGTTGTCAGGTAACGCATGTAAGGAAGATGGGGTGCACACATGGACAAGGTAAAAATTCTCATCTGTGACGACCAGGCGCTGATCCGCGACAGCCTAAGCATCGTCCTAGAAAAACAGGACGACATTGACGTCGTCGGAGAGGCGGCAAACGGGTTGGAAGCCGTGCAAGCGGTCGATTCGCTGCGACCGGACATTGTCCTCATGGACATTCGGATGCCGGATATGGACGGCATTGCAGCGACGCGAGAAATTCTAGAAAAGCATCCCAACACGCAAGTCATCGTACTCACCACGTTTGAAGAAGACGAACTGATCAGCGATTGCCTTTCAGCGGGTGCCGTGGGATATTTGCTGAAAGATATCACCTCGGCCGACCTCGTCAAGGCAATCGAACTCATCCGCAAGGGAGAGTCTATCTTGCCGAGTTCGTTCATGAAAAAGTGGATACAGAAGATGGGATGTGCTCCAAAGACAAGTGGCGAACCGCGTGTTGATCTCACAGACCGAGAATTGGAAGTACTGCGCTACTTGGTGGAAGGATTGAACAACAAAGAGCTCGCGCAACGGCTGTTTGTCAGTGAAACCACTGTAAAAAATCACCTGTCCAACATCTTCGCCAAACTTGAAGTGCGAGATCGCACACAGGCAGTCCTCTACGCGGTTCGGCACGGCCTGGTATAGTTCACATGTTAAACTCGTCGGTAGTACGACAAATCTACTGCCCCAGTCGATCCAGGTGCAAAACCCACTCATCGCGGTCGCCGCTGATGACTCCGTCCCGGCGCAACTGGTTCCATATGCGGTTGACCGATTCGCGGGTCATGCCTATCATGTGCGCCATTTCACCGTGCGTGATGGGCAGTTTCACGTGGATGCCGTCCGGCATCGACTGCCCGTGTTCTTCCGCAAAGTGGCGAAGCAAGGCTGTGACGCGTTCGTGCGAGTCAAACACGGCGAGTTCCTGGAGCTTCTCCTGAAGTTTCAGGATCCGGTCACCCATCACGCGCAACACCTTGCGCATGATATCCGGGTAATCGACGAGCAGCGCGTCGAAGTCTGCGCAACGGATCGCCAACAGCGTACTGGACTCCATGACTTGTGCCGTACCCGGATACGGGGCGTCCTGAAAGAAGCCGACGTGCGGGAACATCTGACCTTTGCCGAGGATGTTCACA
>CAZYAH010000074.1:0-9105 GCA_964645595.1 uncultured Alicyclobacillaceae bacterium
CAGCAACTAGAAGCTGGGTGCGATCACGTAATTTGCTATGAAAACGTTGACTTCTCCGCCAAGGTCAACGAGCTCACGGACGGTCGAGGAGTCGATGTGATTCTGGATTCGATTTCAGGCAGAGTCTCAGAGAAGAGCCTCGACTGCCTTGCCATGTACGGACGACTGGTGCATTTCGGCAACTCGAGCGGAGAGGTTGGACATTTCCGCACGAAAGATTTGCATTCAAGTTGTCGATCCGTTCTCGGTTTTAGCCTTGGAACGACGAGGAAGGAACGCCCCCATCTCTTGCGCGATACAGCGAACAAAGTGCTCACATACATATCCGACAATCGATTGAAAATCAAGATTGGAAAGCGGTTCAAACTCGAGGAAGCTGCGGAAGCTCACCGCTTGGTGGAAAGCCGAAATAGCACAGGAAAAGTATTGTTGAGTGTTGCGGAGTAACATCGCGAAGTCGCCGCGGTAGGGTGCAAGAGAGTAGGGGGCGAGGTGCCCCCTACGAACGGATCGTCAGCCGTGCAAAGGATTTACACAAACGTCAGCTTAAGCCGACATACCGGATAAGCAGCAGCGATACATAAAAGATGGCCACTCCAATCAGCATCGCAACAATGCCGCTCGAACGCTGTTCTCGAATTGCCGGTACCATGTCGGTCGTCGACACAAACAGAAATGTACCAGTCGCGAGCGCCATTAGAATTTTTACCAAATCGGTATCTACGGTGCCGACTTGCAGAGTGACGAGTGCACCAACCATGGTTGACACCGCGAGAGCAGAAGACGTAAGCAGCGCACGTTTCCGTGTTCCCCCGGACGCCAAACTGATGGTCGCCATGCTGAATCCTTCCGGAACCTTGTGCATCGCAATGGCGAAGAATATCAGTATGCCCGTCGCGCGACTGATTGAGAATGCCCCTGCAATGATGACGCCATCCATAAACGTGTGAAAGAGCAATCCGATAAACGAGACAAGCGCTACTTTATTGTTCATAATGGGATGGCTTTCGTGCCCATGAGACGCCAACGCGTAGTGTTCATCACCACCAACGGCGGCGTGTTTGTGTGCGCCATATCTCTCAACAAACAACAGGGCCAAGTACCCAATGATAATGTACAATGGAGCCGTTTCCGGGAGCTCGCTCATCGAATCGGGCAACCGGTCCAGAATTGTTGCACCGAGCAGAAATCCGGTTCCCAGCCCAGTGACAATCAAGACTTCGTTAGGCTTCAGTCGTTTAAAGACAGTCAGTAATCCACCGAGTACATCGGCAAAAGCTGCAATCACGCATAACAGCAACACAAACCACATGAGTATTGACAACTCCTCTGATTATAGAAAATCATTTTCTGCAATCGCGTGGCCATTGTAACCGATAATATCTCAACTTGTAAATAAGAATTTTACGATTTACAATGAACGACATGGAATGGTGGTGGCGATACGCATGACAAGTGAGGAAATCTTGAAGGAACTTAAAGCAGCAGGGTATAAATTCACGGGCAAGCGACAAGCGATTGTGGACTTGTTTGTGCAAAGTCCGCATACGTTTTTCACGGCCAAAGACGTTTACGAACTGATGAAACAGAAGTATCCAAATATCAGTTTTGACACAGTGTATCGAACGATTGCCTTGCTGCAGGAACACAACGTCATTGAAGAAATGGACGCAAACGATGGTGCGTCGAAGTTTCGGTTGACGTGCAAATCACACCATCATCACCACCTGATTTGCATCGGTTGCGGGAAAACCGTGATTATTGAAGACTGTCCGATGGCACTGTTGCACTTGACATTCGAAAACTTTACGCCGGTTAAACATCGGTTTGAAATCTACGGATACTGCGCTTCTTGCAGGGAGGCATCATGATCCAGCGTATCCTCAACGTGTTGAAGGAATCTGTGCTCAACATCTTGTTTGTCGTGGCAATCATCGCCATCATCTACATCGCAATGAACGTTCATGTGGACGTTCGCCTCCCCAACCTGTCCGATGTCTGGGCGACTTTCAAGGGTATGGTCATCCCCGCAGAGTCTATATTCCTGGCAATTCTTGTCGAGTCATTTCCGTTTGTGGTCCTGGGTGCTTTGGTTGCATCCATTATTCAAGAATTCGTATCAGAGCAAAGGATTGTCAAACTGTTGCCCAGGAATCGAATTCTCTCCGTTCTCGTCGCGGGAATTCTAGGGTTTGCGATACCCACATGTGACTGCGGCACGATTCCCATTGCGCGCAGTCTACTCCGCAAAGGCGTGTCCATGGGCGCAGCCGCTACGTTCACGCTCGCTGCGCCAGTCATCAATCCTGTCACGATTGCCGCCACGTATGTTGCGTTTGGATTTAATCTTCGCATGGCGCTTTTACGCGTTGTCTGCACCTACGCGGTAGCTTGCGCGATTGGGTTGATTACAGCTGGGATTTGGGGAAACCGGCAAAGCATCGGCTCTGCAATGATGGAGGCGGCAGCGACGACGGAGAATCTTCCCCCTACGAGAGTTTCGTACGGTGCAGTCTGGCATCGTTTGAAACATATTGTCGACCACACAGTAACGGAGTTTTTCGGCATCGCGGGATTCTTGATTTGCAGTGCAGGGGTGGCATCTCTGTTTCAGGTATATCACTCTCAACATGCTCATCTCGGACAAGTCCACAGTGGCTTATTGGCTGTTGCCACCATGATGGGACTTGCCATTTTGTTTTCACTTTGTTCCGAAGCAGACGCGTTTGTCGCCCGATCATTCGCGGCAACGTACTCACCTGGAAGCGTACTCGCATTCATGTTGATTGGGCAGATGGCGGATCTGCGAAATCTCTTCTTGTTGCCGAGAACCTTTGGGATTCGCTTAGGTGTATTGATGGTGTTGCTGGCGATGGTATTTTGTTTCGCTATCGGAGTTCTCGTTAGTGGGTAAAGGATGGATTCCAATGAGGATCAAGATCAACGGTGCACGACTCTTGCAAGGTACAATTCTGGGATTATTGACGGCGTACCTCATGCGCCTGGTGGTCACCCATGATATTTACATGCTGGTCTCTCCCGTCATTGCCACCATTGTCAAAGTATCGACCTTCGTGTTCGCGGTGATGTCGATTATCTCCTTGGCGTCCTGTGTGTCCGTCCGCAAACCGACGCAGTCTCGCCATTCACCAGGACGGTTGAATGTGCACGGGCACGACCATAAGCATGTTTCATTGAATTCATCCTGGGGGCGAGTGACGGTCGTTTTGCTTGTGGCGTTCCTGGGTGTTGCCTACAGTTGGCATCCGAAAGCGCTCGGGACGGACATGCTTGCGCAAAATGACCGCGCGAGTGGCAAAGTGGATGCGGCAGCTGCAGCGACGATAGCGGCTCAGTCTCCAACTCCATCAGTTGCTGAAATGGAAAAACAACTGGAGAGCATGTTGTATTCTTCCCAGGGGGCTGTTCAACAGAAATCTGGCGAAACATCGGCAGCAACCATTGCAATCGACTACGCAAGCGACAAACACAGATTTTTAGGTCATCCGACGACTTTGCAAGGATTTGTTTATCACCCGCGCGGGTTGCCCTCAAATTACTTCGTTCTTACGCGGTACTTCATATTTTGCTGTATCGCGGACGCAGCTCCGCTCGGCGTAGTGGTTGAAAGTCCAATGGCTTCTCAACTAAAAAGTGACCAGTGGGTTTCTGTGTCAGGTGTGTTGCAGACAAGGCAGTTGTCCAAGAGCATCGCTCAGTATCAGCCAACATCATGGTACCCAAGCACAGACCAGCCAGTTCTTGTGGCAAGTCATATCCAACGGATACCGCAACCACAGTACCCGTACATGGTTCCGAACTACTAGGTATCCCGCGCATCGAATGCACTATTGGGCGGTGGATGAAACCCATTATCGAGTGATGTGGATCAGGAGGGCTCCGGATCGCATTCTCATGCGGTCGGAGCCTTTTGCTGCGGCAAAGGTGAACACTCCGCGAACGGTGGAAACCGCGAGAACTTTACTGTGATCGTTTGCACAGGTGCGCATCTGTGCGCGGATTATCCTGTGATTGCAACGGCTTGTATCCAATACTGTCAATCGACCGTTGCGTAAACGATCGGGCAAAAACGTGTGAAAATGTGTAGTTTGTTGTCAATTGGCTTGCTAATTCGTGTATAATTCAACACGTCCGTTGTCGTCGTGTGAGGGGGCTTAGATCGCGGATCTGATATCTTACAGAGAGATAGAAAATGGGTGGTAAAGGGAACGAAATTGAGGTAACGGGTGATAATATGCGGGGAAGTATAAGACTCAAAACCTTGATCTTCGTGATCCCAATTCTTCTGGTCATCGTCATTCAATCGGTACTCAGTTACAATTCCTCAAAAAATATCATTCAAAACGACATACAACAGCAAATGTCGCTGCAACTGAGTGCTGCCATCAACCACATTGAGACGGAGCTTGCTGCCCATGCCCAAGTGCCACAGGCGGTTGCACAGGTCGTGGAGACAAAAGGCGAGTCCATGTCGCTGGATGACTACCACCAGTTATTGAAGAAGATGTTGGATACAGATCAATACGCTTACGGCACGGGTGTTTTTTTCGAACCGCGTCAGTACAACGCTGCAGAAAAGTACTTCGGTCCCTATATCTTTCACGATCACGGAAACCTCACGTTTCAAAACCTGAACGACCCAAAGTACGACTATCCAACCCAGGATTGGTACCAGCTGGCGAAACACACCGACAAACGCGTGGTTTGGACCGCGCCGTACTTTGATGACAACGAGAAAACGTTTATGGTTACCGCTGATGCCCCCTTTTATGCCAAAGATGGAAAGTACCTTGGCGTTGCTACTCTGGACGTCGACTTGAGCCACATTCAAGGCATTGTCAACAAGATTAAAGTGGGTAAATCAGGTTGGGCCTTTTTGGTGGATGAGGCGGGTACGTACCTTGCAAGTCCGGTGAGCGAAAAGGTCACCAAGCAAGTTAAGTTGTCTGCGGACCCGAATCAATCGCTCGCAAAGCTTTCGTCCCGAATTCTGAGTGGAAATCTGCAGGGGGGAGAGTTTGTAGACAACGGGCAGACAGACCTCGTGTACAGTGCTAACATTCCGGAAACCCACTGGACACTGGCACTGGTCATTCCCAAGAATGAACTGTACGCGCCGTTGCGAACCCTGCTGTGGAAAATGATACCGATTATTCTGGCTGCGATTGTGATTCTTGCAGCCGGAATGTATGTGGCGTACCGCTACTTGATGAACAATCTGTACAAGATCTATCAATTGTCCTCGGCCATGTCGGAAGGAGACCTGACGAGGGAGATTGTGGTGAAAGGTCAGGACGAGTTCCGGCGCGTGGCGGATCACTTAAACGGCATGGTGAAGAAGCTGCGCAACATTATCAGCGAAGTTTCTCTTCATGCCGAGAACGTGGCAGCGACGTCCGAACAGCTGTCCGCAAGTACGGAAGAAACCTCGCGTGCAACGAACCAAATCGCAGACGCGATTCAACAAGTTGCTGGGGGCGCGGAAAGACAGCTTGCGAGCGCCGAACGCGGCGTTGCGGCTATGGGTAACACGATGGACAAGATTCAGGGCATTACAAAGTCTTCATCCTACGCCGTAGAGCTGTCCAAGGAATCGGCCATCGCTGCGGATCAGGGGAACGAATCGGTCAAGCAACTGGTCTCTCAAATGCAGACCATCCACGTTAAAGTGGAAGAGTCTGAGTCCACCATTGAGCGTTTGAGCGAGCACTCGAAAAACATCGGGGTATTGGTGAAAACCATCAGTGACATCGCGGATCAGACGAATCTGTTGGCCCTGAACGCCAGCATCGAAGCGGCCAGAGCAGGCGAAAGCGGACGAGGCTTCGCCGTGGTGGCGGATGAGGTCCGGAAACTCGCCGAGTATTCGGCGGCAGCTGCGAAGCAAATTGCGTCCGTCGTGGAAGAGATCAACCAGAGCACAGAGAGCGCGGTGGAATCCATGCGACGGGTGAAGTCGGAAACCCAGGCCGGCATGGACGCTGTAGAAACGACTGGTGTCGCGTTTCACAACATCAGGGATTCCATCAAACGCGTAGAGGAATACATTCACGAGGTGGCATCTGCAGCTGAAGAAATTAACGCCGCTGCACAGCAGATTACAGCTGCCATTGACGAAATTACTGCTGAGTCCAAAGCGTTTTTCAACGAGGCGGAATCCGTCGCTGCTGCTTCCGAGGAGCAGCTCGCCTCCATGGAGGAAATTTCCGCTTCAGCAGTGTCGCTGAGCCAGATGGCTCAAGAACTGCAAGAATTGATGGCGAAGTTTAAAGCCTGAACAAGCATCTTCAAGCATCTTCTCGTACTGCACGCCTCGTCTGACTTGGTGTACCAAAGCGAAGTGCAGTTTTACGGGCGCGGTCAGTCTGAATCGGACAAACGGAATAGAAGTGGGAAAGCTCTGCCGTACTGGTCAGGGCTTTTCTCTTGCTCAATGAATTTTGAGAAATGCAACGTCATTGTGGAGTACGGATCTGGAACGGGTGTGTTCACAGATTGTCAATTCTTTGTTCAGCGGGATGGTCAACTAAAGCGACATCTCGAACGATACTTTCCGCGCGTGGAGTCTGGGTACTTCCTTCGCAACATTCCCCCACTGCGCGTTTACGTGGCTGAATATAACTCTTTCCCCTTCGACGACTGCATGGGGACATCGACTTCTCAACCATTCATACGAGACGAGGTTGGTGCGTATTGTCTCATTGGAGATCTCCATTCGTATGTAACCGCTTCCATCTTCTTTAGTTGTAGCACACGACGGCAAGCTCTTTACCGGAGGTGATGAACCGGCAAGACTCCATTGCCCAAAGAGGATTGGTGGAAGAAGACGGTTCTACTGATATCTCGAAGGAGGGAAACGATATGTCGGGGAATCGCGCTGTCGTGTATAAAGGGCCAGGTCGTGTAGCCGTTGAGACCATTGATTACCCCGAACTGGTTCTGAAAGATGGCCCAGGTGTCAATCCGTTAAACGTAGGTCGCAAGTGCGAACATGGCGTCATCTTGAAAGTCGTTTCTACGAATATCTGTGGCAGCGATCAGCACATGGTTCGCGGCCGTACGACGGCTCCCGAGGGGTTAGTACTGGGACACGAAATTACAGGCGAGGTCATTGAAGTCGGCAGGGATGTTGAATTTATCCGCAAAGGTGACCTGGTGTCCGTTCCTTTCAACATCGCGTGCGGAAGGTGCCGCAACTGCAAGGAAGGAAGCACCCATATCTGCCTCAACGTCAATCCGGATAGGCCCGGTTCCGCCTATGGCTATGTGGATATGGGTGGCTGGGTAGGCGGTCAGGCAGAATACGTCATGGTTCCTTATGCAGACTTCCAGCTGCTGAAATTCCCGGACAAAGACCAGGCCATGGAAAAGATCCTTGATCTGACGATGTTGTCCGACATCTTCCCGACCGGTTATCACGGGGCCTACAGTGCGGGTGTCACCACCGGATCGACCGTCTACATCGCCGGTGCAGGGCCTGTCGGACTCGCTGCCGCTCACTCCGCGCAGTTGTTGGGCGCGTCGGTGGTCATTGTCGGTGACCTGAATGCAGAGCGGCTGGAGCAAGCTCGCAGCTTCGGGTGCGAAACCATCAATCTCAGTGAACATGACGATGTCGGCGAAATGATTGAGCAGATCCTCGGTGTTCCAGAAGTAGATTGCGCGGTGGACTGCGTTGGATTCGAGGCGCACGGCCATGGACGGAATCACGAAGAGGCGCCCGCGACCGTCCTCAATACCATCATGCAAGTAACGCGGGCCGGAGGCCGGCTAGGGATTCCGGGCTTGTACGTGACCGGGGATCCGGGCGCGAAAGACGAAGATGCCAAGATTGGTTCTCTGCGCATCCGCATCGGTTTGGGATGGGCGAAAGCGCATTCATTCGTTACCGGGCAAACACCGGTCATGCGCTACCACCGGCAGCTCATGAACGCCATCCTCAGTGGACGGGCGCAAATCGCGAAAGCGGTGAATGCGACCGTTATCGACTTGGAAGACGCTCCGCATGGTTACAGCTACTTTGACAAGGGCGTGGCCCGCAAGTTCGTCATAGATCCGCACGGCCTCGTGCGCAAGCATCATCCGGAACGATTCCATTCGTTCGCTGAGGTTTAAGCGGTTTAAAGACATTGCCCAGGTAGAACGTGACGTAGAACAAACATAAAGAAGAAGAGGAGAGCCCTGCCGCTGGTCGGGGCTTTTCTCGCGTGCGCGTCAGGATTCATTTTCTATTAGTATATAATGGATATAACGTATAACTGTTCCAACTCGCGATGGCCTTTATTGACAGGGGTGGCTTGGGTTGAAACGTCGACTTTTAGTGATAATTTGCTCAATATCCCTCCTGGGCAACTTTGTCTTAGGTGCGCTTGTATTCGCTCAGGGACACATCACCAAAAGAGATGACCGTTATGGGAGCTACAGTGGTGTAGTTCCGTACCTGAAGATGGCACTGGAGTATGGAGACAAAGCGGAAGAAGCAAAGGAAGTTTCGACGCACCTGGCATTGGTGAACGAGCAATTGTCTCTAGTGAAAGGGGTTCTAATAGGATTGAAAGGTGACGCATCGGCCAGGGGGATAGATTTCAATCCGCTCATTGGAGCGCTCTGGGCAAGGTTAGGGTTTCCTGAAGTTCATGCCGGTGGATACACGTCTCAGGAGTTAAACTCCATAAAAATCGCAGATGACCGTCTACGTCGATTGGTCGAAGATTTGGAAGGGACGGAGTTCTCAACCGCCGGGATGAGGCATCTGAGACAAGCTATCGATCACGTCAATTCGTATGTAACTACGTGGGGGTACTAAGAGGGACAGGGAACATGTCATTCTGGCTGACTTCCGCATCGAGTCACCTCTGAAATGCCGGGACGAACAGAATATCACTCGGCACACTCGTATCCTGGCACCCAGTAACCAGATATAACGTTCCATTTTCAACAGACCGGGTGGTTACTCCCGTGCATGTGGTGGTTTGCCGCCCTCTTTGTTGTCCAGCAAACCGGTCTTGCGAATCGTCAAACGTATACTTTATGGTTTGTCCGTTGTAGGAGAGGTCGGTGAAAACCGGATCGCCCTCTGTTGAG